>DAOUYN010000152.1 GCA_030666075.1 Actinomycetes bacterium
ACCTTAACCACTCGCGGCATGGTTCTATGCTAACGCATTCTTCGGGAAGTGGGACCGGAAGTTGGCGATAAGTTGCGGATACGGCCTCTACAGGAATCGAATTGAGATGATAGCGATGTCATCTGACAATTGATCGTGCGCAAAATCCATGGCTGCTTTGACAATGGTGCCGACGACGTCTTTTGATTCGGTTGATCCCACCCAACCCACTGGGACAGGAGGGTCAACTTAGTGGGCGAGGGGGGATTCGAACCCCCACATTCGTTAGAACACTAGACCCTGAACCTAGCGCGTCTGCCAGTTCCGCCACTCGCCCGTTTGCCGTTAGGCACGGTGTAGTCTACAGGAAAACCCCTTTCACTTTAAGGGTCAATCGCCGGCCTGTCGCTCGCCGGGTGCTCGATCGAACATAGAGGTAAATACGGTGATGGCAGCCAGTTCTATCAAGGTCAAGAACGAGAGGTCTGAGACAGCTCCGCGCCAGAAAACCGGCGGGAACAGACGCATCAAGGTCGTATCGGCATCGAAGAGCCATGTGTCGGTTGCGAAGACCAGAGCGTGTCCTGAATCGAAAATCAAGTTAAAATCAATCGTCGCGACTAGAAGCGCGAGGGCCAGCAGGGCCGCGGCCATGAGGGCCGCTTGGTGCACAAGCCGGGTGAACCCTCGCCGTCCGATGGTCGTGATCAAGGCCAGGGACATCAATAAGATGGCGGTTGTTCCCGCCAAGGTCGAGGAGTAGGCTGCCGAGCGGACGGCACGAACATCGATGAGGTGCGATGATTCGTCCTTCGTCAGCCCGGGCAACGCGCCCAGATCGCCATCGATAAAGCGCAAGACAGGCGCAGCCGTGGCAGCGGTCGGCCACTCGGAGGCCATCGCCCCGGTTTTTTGTAGGCGACTGTAGCACCAATCTATATAATCTAGGGAAAAAAAGAGTCTAAGGTTGGTTGTCGCCAGCGTCATGAGCAAAAGAGCGGCGAGTAGTAAGCTTGCCGGAAAGGTCAGATATCGACGATCAGGATACATGCTTCTTCTATACCCCTGAGGGGCCGAGTTGCGGATAAGGAAGAACGATAAAGGGAACGCCGTCGCCGACGTCCAGCAACGATTGGTGGCGCTCGGCTATGAACTCGGACCGACTGGTGTCGATGGGTTCTTTGGGAAGTGGACGGAAAAAGCGGTCCGTGGTTTCCAGGGAGACCGGGAAGTCACAGTGACCGGCATCGTCAATGAAGAGACCTGGCGCCGGATGGTCGATGCCACCTACAACCTCGGCGACCGCGCTCTTTATCTTCGCTCCCCCTTTTTCCATGGCGATGATATCCGGCAACTTCAGCTCTGGCTCAACGGCATCGGTTTTCGGACCGAATTCATCGATGGCATTTTTGGCCCGTCTACGGAGGCAGCGGTCAAGGAGTTCCAGGACAATCTTGACCTTAGTGCCGACGGCATCGTCGGACCTTCCACCGTCGTGGAGCTCAATAACATCCGGGGCATGCTCGACCAAAACCAAGCTTCGCTTCTGGGGGCCGAGTTGCCCCTTAGTTCGGTCGTCTCGTTGCTCCAAGATCGGAAGATATCGGTCGGCTGCGCCACTCCGCACAAACGTCAATGGCTCGACCCGCGCGGCAGCGGGCAGCTGCTCTGCGCCGACCTTTCACACCGCCTTAGTAACTTGCTGGAGGTATTGGGCGCGGACATTGACTTCTTCAGGCTCCACCCGAACCCTCAGATTTCCGGCGATATAGCGGTCGTCTTTCGCTTCGACGCCGAGCAGGTGCCTAAGGATTGTGTGGCCATCGGGTTTGATCATGCCGATGAGTCAAGCCGCAAGCTAGCTGAGCTGGTCTCGGCCGCCCTGCGTAACTCGCTTAAGCGCCGGGTCGAGGATATCGTCTTTTGTCCCGGCGAGCCTTACGGACCCCCAACGGTCGAGGTCTTGCCGGGCCACATCAGCTATCTCATTGAGAGCGAAGGATTGCGGGCCGATGTCTTCAAGCAAAAGATAGCGGGGGCCGTATTCGACGGCCTAAAAGCCTTCTTCGAATTGAGCCGCATGGAGGAGTCGGTCTGAGCTCTTGTGGCCGCTGACTTGCAATTTTACTGTCCTTTGTTAGACTAGCCGAGGGTATGTACGGAGAAAAAGCAAGGCCAAACCGGAGGACATAATTTTATCGAGATATAACCGTTTAATCACAGCAGTCATTCTACTCAGCCTCATCATCCAACCTACAGTCGTCTTCGCGACGCCGAACTTAGAAGAAAATCGCAGCCAAGCAAAAAAAATTGAAGAGGAACTAAAAGATGTCGCCGCCGAGCTCGAGGTGGCCGTTGAGCAGTACAATCAAGCTTTTATTCAACTGTCGGACATCAGGGCCCGCCTCGCCGCGACAGCGGCCGAGCTTGTGCAGGCCAAGGCCGATCTAGCTGCCGGGCAGGAAAAGTTCGACCTGCGTCTGGCCGGGATATATAAGTCCGGACAGACTACCGGAGTACTCGATGTCATCCTGTCTTCGCAGACCTTCGGGGACTTGCTGCGGGCGTTCAATTCAGTCCAGACCGTTTCTGAGCATGATGCGACTTTGTTGGTCGAAATAAAGAAAGATCGGCGCCGGGTGCGTAAGGCTAACGAAACTATCGCTAGGCAAGAGAACAGCCAGACGCAGGTGGCTGTAGCTCTAGACTCCAAGAGAGATGTGGTCGAGCGAACCTTGAAAGAGCGCCGCGGCGCTTTGGGCGATGTTAACGCTGATATCACGGCGCAAGAGGGCGAGCTGGCCCGGCTGGCGCAGGCTCAAGCTCCTGTCCCCCTCGTACTGCTCCCGAGCTTTGTTCCGGCTCCAGTTCCGGCTCCGGCCCCCGCAGTGGTGTCGGCACCGGCCGGCGACAAAGCGGCCCAAGTAGTCAGTATAGTCCAGGCGCAGCTTGGTAAGCCGTACGTGTGGGCCGCTTCCGGGCCCAACTCATTTGATTGTTCAGGGCTGACGATGTATGTCTTCGCGCAGGTCGGCATCAGCCTCCCGCATTCCGCCGAAGCCCAGTTCAATATGGGCACGCGTGTCAGCAAAGATCAATTACAACCGGGCGACCTGATCTTCGGCGCCCACGGCGGATATATCGGCCATGTCGGTATCTACATAGGCAACGATCAATATATCCACTCCCCGCAGACTGGCGATGTCGTTAAGATCAGCAACGTCTCTTCCCGCCGCAACTATATCGGCGCCGTCCGCCTCCTCTAAGCGTCCGCTCCCGGCTCTCAAGTCCTCCCTGCTATTTAGGTAAAGATTCGACCGATTCCGGTCGATACAAACACGGTATGTAAGAAGTCATATAATAGAGGCACTGCAAGCCATTCTAGAGCCGTAAAGGGCAGGTGCTATGGACGTAAAAGAAATTCTCAGGATGATGGTCGACGCCGGGGCCTCGGATCTCCATATCAAGGCGGGCAGCCCTCCGGGTCTGCGGGTTGACGG
>DAOUYN010000123.1 GCA_030666075.1 Actinomycetes bacterium
CATCGCCAGCAGTGAGGATATGAGTGCTCGATCTCCCCGGACCACAAGAGCAGGCCGCGTTCGGTGAGATCGTCCAGGATGACTTGATTGCCCGCCTTGATGTGAAGGCCGGCGAATTGCTCGGCTTCGTCAGTAAAGACACCCCGGTCATCGACCGGCATCGGCGACGGCAATCCATACTCCTGCCCGATCAGATAGTCATCTTGACCATGTCCGGGTGCTATATGAACACAGCCCGTCCCTTGGTCGAGGGCCACAAAATCAGCGCCTATGACCACTGACTCCGCATCTGCGGTCGGATGTGAACACTTGGCCTCTTCCAGAGCACTACCCGGGAACTCGGCCACTACCTCCAGTTCCCGCCCGATCACCTTGCTGACCTCTCCGACCAGGGCCTTTGCGAAGATCAAGATCTCGGCCCCGTCACGTACAGCGACATACTCGGCTTTCGGCGATACCGCTACGGCTACATTTGCCGGCAAAGTCCAGGGCGTGGTAGTCCATATAAGGAGGCTCTTGCGGCCCTCAATGCCCTTTAGAGGCCCCGGTTCGCTCAACAAAGGGAATTTCACATAGATCGAAGGCGATGGGATGTCTTTGTATTCTATCTCGGCCTCGGCTAGAGCCGTCCGACACCTGTAGCACCAATGGATCGGTTTCCGACCTTTATAGATGAGCCCTTTTTGGTACAGCTCGCTGAATACCTTAACGTTGGCCGCCTCGTATTCACGATCGAGGGTCAGGTATGGTTTTTCCCATGACCCACCAACCCCGAGGCGCTTGAATTGGCTTCGCTGCCGATCGACGAATTTCAGGGCGTACTCACGGCAAAGGCTGCGGATCTGTGCTATATCGATGTCGGCGCGTTCCTTGCCGAGACGCTTCTCTACCTCATGCTCGATAGGTTGCCCATGACAGTCCCAGCCCGGGACGTAGGGGCTGTTGTAACCGGACATCGTCTTGGAGCGCACAATAATATCCTTGAGGACTTTATTGAGGGTATGCCCCAAGTGAATATCACCGTTTGCATAGGGCGGACCATCGTGGAGGATGAAGCTTTCGCGACCTGGCTGGCCCTCGCTCAATCGCTCTTCGAGGCTGCTCTCCTCCCATTCTTGGAGGATCCGCGGCTCGAGCTTCGGGAGGTTCCCGCGCATCGGAAAGTCTGTGCGCGGTAGATTGAGTGTGTCCTTATAGTTTACTTTTTCGCCCACTTCTCACCCCAAAAAATATCCCCACTCCCGGCGGCGCCGTGAAGGGATGATTCCCGTGCGGAGTGAGGGCGTTTATGCAAGTGAAAACTATCAGAACAGCCATACGCTGTCAATTAGCTGTCGCGGCCTCGCGGCGGCTCGAGAATACGCTTAGGCCGCCCTGGAAACGTCCATCTCCAGTATTCGCTCGTATGCCTGCTCGTACTCGTCGACCATCCTCTGGGAGCTGAATCTGCGCTCGACCGCGCTGCGGCAAGCAGCTGGATCGATGGCGTCGACTCGCCCTACTGCTGCGGTCATCTCATCCATGGAGTCGACGATGAAACCGGTTTCCTTGTCTACAATGACCTCTGGTACCGCTCCATTGCGCATCGCGACGACCGGAGTCCCGGCCGCCATCGACTCGATCATTACCAATCCGAAAGGCTCCGGCCATTCGATCGGAAAGAGCGTACAGGCCGCTTTCGAGTACAATTCGGCTTTCTCGGTCGGGCTGATCTCCCCTAAGACCTCGATGTTGGAATTGAGCAGGGGCGCGACCTGGTGCTCAAAGTAGTACTGTTCATCAGGCTCAGCCATCTTTGTGGCCATCAATAATCGTTTTCCTAGTCGATTGGCGGCTTCAACTGCGAGATGCGCGCCCTTCTCGGGATTCATCCGCCCCACAAAGAGCAACCAATCCTCTTTCTCGTCGGAATACACGGAACCATCGAGGTCGATCGCGTTGTAGATGGTGGAGATAAAATTCAGGTCTCCGAAGGATCTCCGCTGGTCCTCGGAGATGGCGTTGAAATATAGCCCGGGATCGAGCTTGTGATAAAGCTCCTTGGCCTCCGGCGTCGCCGGCCCGTGCAAGGTGTGCAGAACCGGTACATCCCGAAGAGACCCGATCGCCGGCCCGATCATTCCGCTGTGATCATGGATAATATCCATGTCTCGCGCGTGCTCATAGACGTTTAGCGAGTTGATTAGATCAGGATAGACCTCTCCGATCCGAAGTGAAGGAGAGATGTCGTATGTCGAGACCAGCTGGGCGTCGGTCCGTGAGTCACCTGAGGCGAAGAGCGTTACATCGTGCCCCTTCTCGACCAACCCCTCCGTGAGCAGACTGACTACCATTTCTATCCCACCATAGCCGATAGGCGGGATCGGATACCATATTGGTGCGGCAATGCCGATTTTCATAAAAAAAGACCCCCTTGGGCGGATTTCTTCATTCTTTCCCAAGGAGGATAAAATGTACGGGTGATCTTTAGATTAATCGCTTCGGGTTTTCTTTAAGAACCGTCTTTCGAACTCCTGTTTAGTCAATTCGCTGAGGAGCTCATCGACCTTGTCCCGATCACGCATAGCCTCATCTCCATCGATGAAACGCGCCAGCGGGAACGCTTGCTCCGAATCTATGCTGACCGCCTGTAGAATGTACCACTCGTCCAAGTGGTGCTCTTCCGCCGGAGGTGTTTTAAAAAGGATATCATCATGCCACGCTAGCTCGGGACTTGAATCCTCATTGACCCTTAAGACCCTGAGCCTGTAGAAATCGACGGCTTTGCCGAAGACCCTCACTCCTGATCGACCTTTCTGATGAAGTCAGGTTTATCCGCTACGTAGCCTGACTGGCCTGTGTCCAGTTCGACAAAAAGCCAACCCTCATCCCGCTCCTTCACGACCATCGTAGTGCCTTTGACCAGTGTCTTCAGAATAGTCCTATCCTCGTACTTTGGACTCGAGCGAAAGTTGAGGGTGTCCGCCACTACCTCGACCTTATCCAATTCAGCCGGCGCAGACGTCGTCGTCTCGGTCGTTTCGGAAGTCGTCTGCGTGCTCTCCCGGGAAATGGGTTGGATAGCAGCCCGCTCGGCCCTGGGCCAATTGATCATGATGAATACCAAGATGACGCCCAGTACAAACCAAGCTAGTAAGGCTTTAGGGACTCTCGATGGAGGAGCTGTCGCTCGGGCCATAATCTCTATTCGTAGCTTATTAGCGAGAAGACATTATAGCCTTCCAGCTTGTCTCGCCCGCCAAGGAATGTCAGCTCGATCAAGAACGCGACCCCGGCGACTTGCCCGCCGAGTTTCTCGATCAACCTGGTCTTGGCGCCGGCCGTTCCGCCAGTCGCTAGAACGTCGTCAACGATCAAGACTCTTTGGCCTCGCTCGATGGCATCCTCGTGGATCTCAAGACTGTCGGTGCCATACTCCAATTCGTAAGTGGCGTTAGCCGTGCGATGCGGCAGTTTCCCTGGTTTGCGCGCCGGAACAAAACCGACGCCCATTTCATAGGCGAGCACCGAACCAAAGATAAAGCCCCTCGCCTCGGCCCCCACGATGAGATCGATGCTGGAATCAGCGAAATGGGAGCTCATGTCCTGGATCGCCGAACGAAACGCAGTGTGGTCCGAAAGTAATGGCGTGATATCTTTAAAGACGATACCGGGCTTGGGAAAGTCCGGGATATCGCGAATAATCGACTTGAGGTTCATACTGTGATTTTAGCACAAACGTAATGCCTGAGTTAACTGCTCGACTCTATTTTGACCTTCGCGATATATGGAAGTTCCCGGAATCTCTGTTGGTAATCGAGGCCATACCCGACAACAAACACATCCGGTATTTCAAAGCCCGTATACGCGACGTCGATCTCCGCGATCCGGCGGACAGACCGATCGAGCAGGGTACAGACGCTCAAAGAGTTCGGTCGGCCCGCTCGAAGGAGTTCAAGCAGATAGTTTAAGGTCAGCCCGGTATCGATAATGTCCTCGACCACGATCACGTCGCGCCCCGCTATCGGTTCCTGAAGATCTTTCAGGACTTGGACTGTGCCGAGGTCGCCCGCGTGTGGCCCGTAAGCTGAGACGGCCAGGAAATCGACCGAAAGCGGCAAAC
>DAOUYN010000031.1 GCA_030666075.1 Actinomycetes bacterium
TAATTGCGCCGTCTTTCACATGATGCAAGCTGCCTCTTGTTCATGGCAGCGGTTTTCGACCCTGTGTATACAAGCACAAGAGTACCGTGTAGGGTAACTAACGTCAATACTTTTGGTTGTTATAAATTACCTTTTTAGGCAATGGTTGATCTGCCTATTCAGGTAGGCCCAGGCGCCTAAGGGTACTCGGTGGGTCGAACTCCACCTGAAAGCGTTTCCCGGGAGGCAAATCGACCGACTTTCACGTGTTAGCTAGACAAGGCTACTCAAAGGTTTTTCTGCTGCCCAGAAACCAGACCTTGAAGTATGACTATGCATAGGGATGGCCCATATAGCACATTTTCACGGCAGTTTGAGGAGATCGTAGAATGAGGGTCTGGCCCCGCGCGATCCGGCGCAGGTGCCCGGCGGTCTAGCTGGAGCCGACCATGTCCCGCAGCTGCTGGTGAAGCTTTTTCGGCATCTTCATCTGGTCCGCAAGGTAAGAATGCGTGGATAAGAGTTGCCCGACTGAGATCATATAGTCGCGTTTGAATTTCGACATCTGCGGTAACTGCGTCATCTTCTTTATATAGAAATTGCGAAAAGCCTTGAATAACTCTTGCGAAACCTGCTCACGCGTCATATTGGTCGGCTTGATGACCGGCTCCACTAGGTTGTAATGCGACAGGTCCCAGTCCTCGATGTACGGCTCTAAGTCTTTATAGATATCGGCATAGGCCACGGAGCGATCGCCAGGAAAAAAGCCAAATCCGGGTTGTAGAATTGAGCCAACTTGGCGGTCTGCTTCATGGACTCGGCCGTGTCGTCGGGCATGCCGAGAACGAACGAGGTCTCGGAAATGATGTTGTGCTCATTGATCAACTCAATGGCCCTTTTAGACTGCTCGACTTTGATATCCTTGTTGAACTTCTTCAAGGTCTCGGCTGAGCCGGATTCAACCCCGACGTAAATATGTACGATTCCCGCTTTCCGATACAGATCCAAAATGGGCTCGTCGCGTAAGACATCGACGACCCGGGTCTCAAGGAGTATTTCCATCCCCAGGTCGGCCTCGATAAGCAAGTCGACCACGCGGCGCCACCGCTTTTCATCGGTAGCGGGCGATTCGTCGGCTATCATCGCCACATTGACGCCGTATTCGGCCTTGAGCATAGCCAGCTCGGCGACGAAATTCTCGGGACTTCGCGAGCGCCAAGACTGCTCCCAGAACAGCTGCTGCGAGCAGAACGAGCACGCGGAGACGCAACCGCGGGCGAAGCCGACTACCGCCAGAGTAGAACCAGCGGTCGGCCTGTATGTATATAGCGGCCAATCAATCAGATCCCAGGCCCTTGGCAAAGCATCTAGATCTTCAATGAACGGTCGAGACGGCGTCGTGATCACCGCGCCGTCGCTCCGGAAGGAGATTCCCTTGACCTCGGCCGGATCGCTCCCCGCCGCCAGACACTCCAACAGCTCCGGGAACGTCTCTTCGCCTTCGCCGCGGACGACGAAGTCCACTTCAGGATGGCCTTCAAGTATGTCTTCATAACAAAAGGTCGGGTGGACCCCGCCAAGGACCGTGGTTATTTCTCCGCTTATAGCCTTGGCTGTTTCCAGAACCTTCAGGCAATCATTGACTACCGCCGTAAAGCCGCCTGTGGCCACCACATCGGGCCGGCGGGCCTCGATGCGCTTGGCGATATCCTCGTGGGTATCGAACATTGTCATCGCGTCGTAGATCTCGACTTCGTGACCGGCTGCCTGCAAAGACCCGGCCACATAGACCAGATTGAGCGGTAACCAGGTCCCGGCCGCCTCGACAACTCCGCAGTGGTACGGTGGTGTGATTAATAGAACTGATGCCATTTGTTTCGCCGGTCCGAGATCAAGCTCGGCCGGCTCCCACCTTTCCGGGTCCTGGGACATGAGCACTCTCTAGGGAGGCTCTGAGCTCTTTGATTTTATTAGACAGTTGCCGCCACTTGTAGGCGCCGATGCCGACAACTGAAAGGATGATGACGAACTTTAGGATCAGCGACGGTTCCTGGTTCTTATCGACAGCCGCCGCCCATTCAAAATCAGCGAATGTCAGCAGCCTGACGATCCCTCCGACGACGATCCATGCTAGTGAAACCCGCGCTAGAACGGCCAACTTTAAATAACGATCGACGAAATACCGGATCGCTTCGACCTGGCCGGTCCGCTCAACGGTCCGGGCTAAGAAAAGAATGACTATCGCGCTTGTGAAAAAAAGCGCACTCGCGAGATCGTGGAAATAATTGTTCATCATTAGAAATAGCTGCATGGTTGAATTATAGCATACGAACAGAAGCGTTTTCCGCCCAAACAGGCTGCTCGGTCAGGTCGGAACGACTACAAAGACCCACAAGTAAAAGATGACGCCGGTTAAGGCCGCGCCGAAAAAAACCAGCAAACTGCGATGGCCGGCCAACTGATGTACGGTCCGGTCAGATGACTTCATCGCCCAGGCCCCGCTCGTGCGCGTGAACGCATAGCCAGTGTAAAGTTGCCTCGCTCCCAACCAGATGGCGGCCATAGCTAATACCGAATGAACCAAGCCGATTCCCAGGTAGACAAGGTTGAATACTGAGAATGTATCGCTGCCCAGGGGCGGAAAGCCTTCGACCAGATTGTGAATGACGTAGATAAGGACAAAGACAGCGACGACTTCATAAGCGACCAGCATCACGATCCTATGGGCCGCTCCACGGTGCCGTTTCGCCAACCAAAACCCGCCGAGACCCAGCGGCACCAAGAGCAACAGCGAAACAAGCAACAGATCGGACAGGAAGCCGGCCCGCGTACCGACGAATCCCTCGTGTCCGCCAAAAATCGTCTCGATCATTTCGCTCTCGTGCCCGTATCTTGGTCGACTTTACTCATTGCTTGATTTTAGCATGAAGGTCTGTGGGTGGACTGCTCCTGCGAGCATTGACAGTATTTTTCTCGTCGGTTACGTTACGTTTATGACAAGCCCGAAACTCGTCTCCCGAACGCTTTTAGCAGTCTTAGCGCTGGCGCCGATGTTCTTTATTGGCGACTTTTATCAGCACTTCTACGCCTACCTCACCGGTAATGTGATCACCCGCATCATCACCGAGCAGTGGCATATCGTCGTGCTCAATATCTTGCTTTTCTCGGCCTTCCTGATCCCGCTTTCGTTCCGTCGAAAAGCGAAATGGACTGAGTATAGTCTGGTGACGGCCTTCTTTGTCTCGCTCTTCATCGAGATGTACGGCATCCCGCTGACCATCTTGTTCGCCTCGAAGTATTTCTACACTTTAGGGGAGAGCGCTCCGCCGCATGTCGTTGAATTCGACTTGTTCGGCGTGGGCTTCGGCATGGACGCCGCCATGGCCTACGGCGCCGTCTTGATGACCATCGGAGCAGCGCTGATCATGATCGGCTGGATCACACTGTATATAAACGTCCGGAAAGGCAACTTTGTCACCAGCGGGATCTACGCTTACTCAAGGCACCCGCAATACCTGGGCTTTATCCTGATCATCTTAGGCTGGTTCATCGGCTGGCCGACTCTGATATCCCTGATCTTTGTGCCCGTCCTGATCTATAAGTACGTCCGTGTCTGTGTCACCGAAGAAAAGGAGATCGGCGGCACACCAGAGTACCGGACGTACAAAGAATCCGTCCCCTTCTTCGTCTAGAGGCTGCCGGAGAAGCGCGGTCCCGCCATTGACACAGGCACTCGCGCCGGTTTAGAACTATCCTTAGTGATCGAGCTTGATAGCCAAAAAGCGGCGCACGGGTAGAATCAGACCGACTCCGACGAAAGGTGGCGGATATGCCCCAGAACGCTTCGGAACACGATGACCGCGAAGTCGCCTTCCCGGTCCTGGGGATGCACTGTGCTTCGTGCGCACTGAAGGTCGAGAAATCCCTTAATGAGACTCCCGGCGTCGAAGAGGCCACGGTCAACCTGGCCACCGAACAGGCCCATATAAAATACCGCTCTACGGTCACTAACGTTGAGGCCTTGGGGGCACGGGTCAAGGATATCGGGTACGAGGCGGTCTTGCCGGAGCCGCAGGCCGCGCCCGGCGCGGATGCCGCAATCCGCGACCGTGAACGGGAGTACCGGGAAGCTGAATACAATGACTTGAGACTGAAACTCATCGTCTCGGCCGCCCTGAGCGTGATCCTCCTCTTCGGGAGCATGCCCCATCTTTTCGGGTTCGTGCCCGAGTGGCTATCGGCGCCCGTGACCCTGCTTGTCCTGGCCGTCCCGGTCCAATTCTGGGCGGGAGCGCAGTTCTACCGAGGCGCGTTAGCGGCGGCCAGGCACAGAACGACCAACATGGATACCCTGATCGCCCTCGGTACTTCCGCGGCCTTCGGATACAGCACGATGGTGGCGCTCTTCCCGCAGCTCTTCCCGCCTGAAGTCCGCGGACAGGTCTATTTCGACACTGCCGCCTTCATCATCACACTAATACTGCTAGGGCGACTCCTGGAGGCCCGCGCCAAGGGGCGCACATCCGAAGCGATCAAGAAGCTTATCGGCCTCCAGCCAAAAACGGCCCGCGTGTTCAAAGAGGGCCAAGAGGTCGACGTACCAATCTCCTCTGTGAAAGTCGGCGACATCATCATCGTCCGGCCGGGCGAGCGGATCCCGGTCGACGGGGCCGTAGTCGAAGGCGAGTCCCGGATCGACGAGTCCATGCTCACTGGAGAGAGCTTGCCGGTCACGAAACGTCCGGATGATGAAGTCGTGGGCGCGACAATCAATGGTACGGGAGCCTTTAAGATGGAAGCTCGGCGGGTAGGCGCGGATACGGCCTTGGCTCAGATAATAAAGATGGTCGAGGATGCCCAAGGGTCCAAAGCGCCGATCCAGCGCTTAGCGGACCTTATCGCCAGCTATTTTGTCCCGGCTGTCCTCGCTATCGCGACCGTCACGTTTATCGTCTGGTATATCTTCGGCCCGGAGCCGACGCTCACTTTTGCCCTGCTCAATTTCGTCGCGGTCTTGATAATAGCCTGCCCGTGCGCGCTCGGGCTGGCCACGCCGACGGCCATCATGGTCGGCACCGGCAAAGGCGCGGAAAGCGGTGTCCTCATAAAGGGCGGCGAAACGCTGGAGACCGTCCACCGGCTCGACTCGGTGGTCTTCGACAAGACCGGGACGCTGACCAAGGGCGAACCCGCGGTCACCGACGTGGTGACAACCGGTGCCGTCGATGCCGCGGAGCTTATTCGGCTGGCCGCTTCGGTCGAGCGGTTCTCCGAACACCCGCTGGCGACGGCGATCGTTGCCAAGGGGAACGCCGCCGGCTCGGCTCTCGTGGACCCGGTCGGATTCAACGCTATCGCCGGCCACGGTATCGAGGCCACAGTAGACGGACGCCACATCGTCGCGGGTTCCGCCAGATTAATGACCGATGCCGGCCATGGATTGGGAGCTGCGGAGCAGGCCGGCGAGCGACTGGCTGAAGACGGAAAGACCGTGGTGTTCGTGGCTATCGACCGCTCGATCGCCGGGGTCATCGGGATCGCGGATACGATAAGAGACGGCTCCCGCGAGGCGGTCGAGACTCTGCATGGTCTGGGCTTAGAAGTCATCATGATCACGGGCGACAATGAAAAGACAGCCCAGGCGATTGCCGCGGAGGTCGGCATCGACCGGGTCCTGGCCCAAGTCTTGCCGGAAGATAAGCAAGCAGAAGTGAGAAAGCTCCAAGCAGAGGGCAAAATGGTAGCCATGGTCGGGGATGGTATCAACGACGCACCCGCCCTGGCTCAAGCCGATGTCGGCATCGCCATCGGCGCCGGGACCGACATAGCTATCGAGGCCTCGGACATCACGCTGGTCCGGGATGACCTGCGCCTGGTGCCCGGAGCGATCGACTTGAGCCGGCGGACTATTCGAACTATCAAGCAAAACCTTTTCTTTGCTTTCGTCTATAACACCGCCCTGATACCGCTGGCGGCCGGCGTTTTCTATCCCTTCTTCGGAATCACGCTGAGTCCGGTTTTCGCCGCCTTTGCGATGGCCTCCAGCTCGATTTCGGTCATCACTAATTCGCTGCGTTTGCGCAGCTACAAGATGCCGGTCTAGGATGGCTGAGCGTCTCGTCGATATCGCCTCATTCATGAATCCGATCCTAGCCCACATCGTCCGGGGCCGACTCGAGGCCTCGGGAATCGAGAGCTGGCTGGCGAATGACACGATCTTCGGGGTCCACCCGGCTCACGCCTGGATAGACGGGGGCGTGAAAGTGCGGGTCCGCGAGTCGGATGTCGAGCGCGCCACCGCCCTGCTGAAAGAAGCAGAGGAGAACCCGGCCGACCCCATCGATGAGGAGAACTTTCCTGAGGATTAATTCCCTATTGAGAGTTCGATCTCTTCTTCTACCGGCGCTGTCACAGTCGGCCGCGGCCGATAAGACCGCGGTCTAGCCGCCGGAGTCTGCACGGGGTTCACGACGGTCAATGTCGCCGTGCCGACAAGCTCTCCCAAGCCCTCTTGAGAAGCGGCCGCAAAGACTATGACTTGGCCCGCAGCGACAGCCGTGATCACACCATTCGACGCGGCGACGGCAAAATGGCTGTCTGAAACGGCCCACTCGACCGCCGGTGTCGAGGTCTCTCCATCGGCATCTAGACCGATAACCGCGAACCCGGCGCTCTGTCCGACCGTCAGAGTGAAAAGTGAGGGTTTCACGGCCAGCTCTATAAGGACCGGAGTCGGAGTGGTCGATGGGGCCGGTTCTTGTGCTGCCTGTGTAGTCCTTGTAGTTGCAGCCATCTTGATGCTTGCCGTCTCCCCCGCACTCTCTCTCGACCCAGGAGCCGATTCCCGGGCAGCGGCCGCGACTACCCCATCGCCGCCTTTTGCGCCGGAAAAGAAAAGGAGTCTGCCAAAGCCGTAACCCGTGCCGACCAGAAGTAACAGCACCGCGACGACAAACAAAGCCTGATGGCTCGAGGCCGGTAGGAAGCGGCGCCAGTCTACCGGCACCCGCCGGGGCGCCTCCGGAGGCTCTTGCCGGTTCGCCCGTTCCCGCCTGAGCGCTTCCCTGGGCCCATCGTCGGCATCTTTAGATGCCCTATCGCTTCCCGGGACAGCAGGCGCGGCTAAACGCGTATCGCGGCGCATGAGCGTCGGGCGGGCGTCGATAGAAAGCGGGAGCTGCGCCGATCGATCATCCCAAATAGAAAGTGCGGCCGACAACTCCCGCCCACTCGCATAGCGCTCGCCACGATCCTTCTTGAGCAGCTTCAGGATCATGTCGGCTATCTCTGGAGGGACGGCCGGGTTGACCATCGCCGGGCTAATGGCTTTCTCATACACATGACGGTGCATTGTCACCATTGGATTGTCGCCCGTGAACGGAAGGCGCCCGGTGATGAGCTCGAAGAATACAACGCCCAGCGCATACAGATCTGTCCGGGCATCGACGGGATCCCCTTGGGACTGCTCTGGCGACATGTACTCTGCCGTCCCGATGCCGGCGCTCCCGCTCCTAGTAGCTTGCGAGCCCTCCAGCATCTTAACGATGCCGAAATCGGTGATGACTGCTTGATCATCGGGCGTCAACAGGATATTGCTGGGCTTGATGTCGCGGTGGACGATCTTGCGATCATGGGCGTGATCGAGCCCCTCAGCCACCTGCCGTATCAAAGCGACGGCTCGGGGTAGAGGTAACCCGGTATTTCCGCCCAAGAGCTCCTGCAGTGAACCGCCTTGGACAAACTCCATGGCCAAAAAGAACCAGTCTGCGGCCCGGCCAAAATCGTAGACTTGGACGATATTCGGGTGACGCAGCCCGGCAACGGCTGTCGCCTCGCGCTTAAAGCGGT
>DAOUYN010000023.1 GCA_030666075.1 Actinomycetes bacterium
CCGTGTCTTCGCCGCTCGCTGGAGAATCCTCCAAGTCGGCGCGCAGCCTTACTGGCGGTGTCCATGGGCCGGGTAGCCGAGCCATGCTTTCAGGATGTTGTTACGGTCCTGCAGGGTCACAGCGGTCTTTTTTAGGAGTTCCCTGGCTTTGTCCTTGGGTGCGGACTCATCTGTCGCGCCGTTTTCGGCGCGCCAAGCGGTCCAAGCGGTCCGGAACTCTTGTTGGGCCGTCCACAGGCTCTTAGTTCCGTTCATATAGGCTTGCGTGGCCTCCTTGAAGGCATCCTGGGCCGCCGAGATGTCGTCACCAAGGGCCTGTAACCCGTCGTCGAGGGCCGCGGCATCAGCCTTTAGCCTATCGATGTCGTTTTGAGCGGTGCTTTCAGTTGGGGGGTCGTCGGCCTCGCCTCCGATACCGGTCGCCTCGTTCTCGGGCACATCGGAACCGACGCTGCTCTTACTGCCGATCTTGCTCGCGGCTTTGGCCGCGCTCTTTGAATTGATCACGGACGTGTTGGCGCTGGTCCTTAGCCGGCTCCGCCGCCTCCGCCTCCGCCGCCTCCGCCTCCGCCTCCGCTGAAGCCACCGCCACCGCCACTGCCGGAACTCATGGCGCTAGTCGTGGCCGCGGTCATGCTGGAGAACGCTGTATTTAGCGAGTTGAGACCGTCTATGCCGGAACCACCGTGGGCCGAGTGATACCAGCCCGGCCCCCGATATCCTCGCCACTGGGGATCGTCCTTTGGCATGGCGACCTTAAGCTGGTCGATGACCTCCTTAGCCACCCCCAAAGTTACAGCATAAACCAGGTAATGCTCCCAAATAGCTACCGCGCTCGGCGGCGCTTCATCCAGTCGCGAAAAGTCCCTCAGGAACCGGCGGAAAGCGCGCCACTGTCGGTATTGCAGGGCTCCTCGCCAACTCCGTCGCTTGAACGCGGGGGAGAAGGCAGCCAGGATGCCGCCGGCGACGAGTGCGAAAATGCCTCCCAGCATGCCCTGCGTTATCAGTAGGACACCGAAGATCATGACGATAGCGCTTATGGCGATATTGACCGCCATCATCTTGGTGCCGGTCTCTTCTATCAGGTGGTGTTTCTTAGCGGTCTGCTTGACGGATTTCTTCCAGGCAGTCAGGAACTTTTGGAAGGACGACGTGTGGCTCTGGGCATAGTCCTTCAGGTCCTCGATGGAGACGGAGTCGGCCTTGCCGACCTTTGAGAAGAGGAAGCCCAGCAGTCTTCTTTCGAAGTCAAAAAGCTCATCGTCAGCTCCGTCTTGCCGGTGGATGACATAGTCTTTTACGACCTTAGTCCGTAAGAAGCCGGTCTTCACTTCTTCAGATTCTTCTATTGTCACGTGGCCGCGCCGGCCGAGGTCCATCAATGTCGCCGTGATATTTTCCATGCCGATGCTACCGAAGCCCCACAGATAGCCGGCGATCGCCGGCGGATATTCGGCCGGCAGCTCGCGAAAGTAGCGGCCATCGAAGCCGACTGAGTATTCCTTACCATGGCGGCGCCAGAGAAAGAAACTGATCATGGCGGCGACGATAGGCACTAGGATGCCGGCGATATTACCGGTCCGCGCCAGCAGCCGTTGGCGGTTGGCGTCGGCCGCCCGGTCCTCTTCTTCGGCCAGGATAGCGGGGAGTCCCTTGCCGTCGTAGGCCGTCTCAGCATTCGCCACTAACGCGGTCGGAAAGGTCACTCTCGCCTCGACAAAGGTATTCGGGGCCAAGTTTTCGACCTCGAGGCGGACGGTTCTTCCGTCAACTATCTCGATGTTTCCATTGAGCGGACCGTGTCCCCAGGCCCGGACGTCTGTTTTCTCAGCGCCGGGCGGTAAGTGGATGGTCGCCCTGACCAGACCGGCGCCCTTGTCCCATTCAGGGCCGACGATCTTCCAGTAGAACTCGCCGACGTCCGAGTAAGCTTGGATCGCGTCTTGCGCCCGATAGCTGATCGTGAAGGTCCGCTGTTCATTGCCGGCGCGGTAAAACCACTTCGCGTAGAGGCGCTCTCCTGATTTGTCGATCTGTATCGTTCCCGGTTGTCCGGAGGGGTCGGCGCCGAAGATGCGACTGCCCTCGGATACCGCAAATCCCTCGATATCGGTCGCCCCGGCTATCGGCAGGTCGTATTCGGCCCATGAGAAATCGCCGTCGAAATCGAATGTCCGTGTCTCTATAAAGTCGAAAGAACCATCGTCATTGATGGTCACATCTATGTCGACCAGCGGGAAATCATAATCTTTGGCCCAAGCGGCCCCCGCACCGAATGACGCCAAAATGAGAGTCGCCGCCAGAAAGCAAGTGAAAAACCAAGCTAGCGCGGATCGCGTACCGGCAGTGATAGGTCGAGGGCTATTTGTGAGAGCGGGGAACATCGCGTTATTATACATCAGCACTAACGGTCAGGGTTGACAGCCGGGGTGTAGTGACTGATTATCACCAGGTCAACCGAGTCTCAAGGAGAAGCAATGCTATTATGATTAGCTTGCTTGCATAGGGGGCACGAGGGTACATATGGTCGTATTGTTAAACATCATACCGTTCCTTGGATGGGGAGCGGCGGTCACAGCCCTGCTCTGGCCGCTCCTGGGCGTTTCGTCGTTGCTCGTGGCTCTGCCGATCTTCGCGTATCCAGTAGCCGCCTGGTTTTGGGCGGACACGATTCTGGCCCGGCAAGCCGAGTTTCGGCCGCCGACGGGGCTCCAATCAAAGTATTTCGAGTTCCTCGGGATAACAGAGCGGGTGTGGACGCATCCTTCGCTCATCGTGGCTGCGGGGGTAGTTGCGGGGCCGAAAGAGCGGACGATCCTGCTGACGGCCGGTCTGACCAGATACCTGAACGATCAGGAGATCAAGAGCCTGGTAAAACAACTAGCGGCCCGGCCTCACCCGGCTGTCTTTAGCTGGACCTATCATCTGGCCACCAGTGGCGCGCTCATGTTTTCCGCCACGCCCAAACGAGACTTTTCGAGCGAATGGTTGCGTCTCATGTTGGTCTCGGCGGTGGTAGTTGCGTCTCTCACAGGGGCCCTGCTGATTATCTTCATCAATGCACTTTCGGGAACCTTGCCGCTATGGTTGGCGGTCGCGGCGCTATTGATCCCATTCTTTGTTCTGGTGGCGTGGGTCGGCTGGTCGACAGGGGCGACATTCTTGTCGAAGGTGACCGCTCAGAAATGGAACCACGCCATCTGGGTTAGCGCTATTCGTCTGCGGCCGATGGAACGGCCCAAAGATGGCTACCACCGGCTCCATCTGCTATACGCGGGCCTGGTCGAGGGCCACGATATACCGGAGATTCGCCAACCGGATCCGATTGCCTGCGAAAACGGCCTCGGCCACATTTTGGCTCGTGAAGAAGAGACACGCGGCTAAACGCGGGCACCCAAAGACGCGACCGTCTCGGTCACCGCTCGGAAGTCTATTTTTCCGCTGCCCATCATGGGCAACTCGTCCATGATCACGAAGCGTTGCGGCAGGGCGATATTAGGGAGATTGTGTGAGAGTGTTTTCAGCGTCGCTTTCTCGTCGATCGGCCCGGTCACGGCGGCCACGATGCGCGCCCCTTTGACCGGATCAGGCAGCCCGACGACACAGCAGTCGACACCAGCCGGAAGGACTCGCTCCAATTCATCTTCCACCCGGACGAGGGAGACCATCTCACCGCCGATCTTAACGAAGCGCTTCAACCGTCCCGCTAGCCAGAGATAGCCGTCAGCGTCGAAGTAGCCCATATCTCCGGTGTCGTACCATCCGCCTTTGATTCGGAGTGAAGTCTCTTCAACATCGTTCAGATAACCCTTCATGACCGACGCCCCTTTAGTGAGGACCTTTCCGGTCTCGCCGACAGCGCACGGTTCACCGGTATCGAGATTCTCTATTCGGACATCCATCCCCGGGATCGGGCGCCCTACGCTACCAGGGCGGTTATCTTCCGGCGTATTGACAGTGATGGCCGGGGACGTCTCTGTCGTGCCATAGGCTTCGACCAGGGGGAAACCGTGCTTTTCAAGCCAGGCTTCGCGCAATGTGTCCGGGCATTTGTCGGCGCCGACCAAGGCGATCCGCACCGTCTCGAAGTCACCGGGCTGGGATTTGTGCACATAGCCCCGGAAGAAGGTAGGGGTGCCCACCATCAGTGTGACTTTCTCCTCTTTGACAATCTTCGGTATGACTTTGTAGTCGAGCGGATTAGCGTAAGTCACTATCGTCATGCCGGCAATGAGAGGGACCCAGATGTTGGCTGTCTGACCGAAGACGTGAAAATAAGGCAGATTAGCCAAGAAGATGTCGTCGGACCTGAGCCCGTAGGCATCGATGAGGCCGGCGGCGTTGGCGCTGATGTTCGCGTGGGTTAGCTGGACAGTTTTCGGCTCTTTTTCGCTGCCGCTGGTGAAAAGGATGACGGCGTTGTCGTTTTCAGTTCCCGCTTCGCTAAAGAGCTTGGTCAGAAGCGGGGCCGGCAGGACCGCTTTGGCCGCGGCTTTGAGTTTGTCGGCCGTTGAGATCGAGTCCATTATCTCCTCGATCATGACCATTCCGTCGACCTGGCGGCAGCCGATCTTTTCGAGCAGGGCCTTGGAGGTGATGATGGTCTGAAAACCGCACTTATTTTGAGCAAATTCGGCATTCTCAGCCGCCCCGGTCGAGTAATTTATCATCACCGGCGTACGCCCGCTTATTAGGGCGCCCAGGATGGATAAGGCGGCGCCGGCTGACGTCGGGATCATGATGCCTAGCTCCCCCGGCTCGTAAGCTTTGAATTTGTCGGCCAGGATGAGCGCGGCGATCAAGGCTTTCTTGTAGCTGACATCGCGCCCCGTTGTGCGGTCGATGATCGCCGTCTTACCCGAGAACCTTTTTGCGCTGACTATGAATTTATGGTGTAGCAACATCCTGCTTAAAGAGTAGATTTTGCGGCCGCGGGCGTCAAGTGGACCCCCCGCACCTTTACCAATGGCTTGTTTGCCAGATTCCTTTAAATGTCACGTTCAATAATTGTTTTCGAAATTTCGCGCTCGAGAATGCCGCTCGCATGGCGACCCTGCTCGAGGGTTGAGAGCGCCATTAAGCCCGCTACCATGGACATCGGCTTTGAAAGCGCCCATAATCCAGGCATGGTTGGTGGCTTCTTATCATCACTCGGTAGTCGTGAGAACATCCCGCTGGTCGCGGCATTTGCTGTAATAGTCAGTGTTGTCTTGACCTGGCTGTCTCCGGCCGAAGCGACCCTGGGTCAGGCCGTCAAGCTCGTCTACATGCACGCCGCGCTGATGTGGGTGGCCTTTGGCCTACTTACCATTGGGGCGGTTCTCGGGCTTCTCTTCCTGGTGCTAAGGCGTAGGTCATTCTTAGCCTGGTCTTACGGGAGCATGGCGACAGCAGTGGCGCTGCTGCTGTCGACCGGCCTGCTCGGATCGCTCACCGCGCAGATAACCTGGGGCGGGATAAACTGGAGCGAGCCTCGGCTACTCATGCTGGGCCAGCTCCTTCTTGTAGGTCTAGCTGCGCTGGCCGTGGCTGGCTTCAGCTCCTCGAGCTTCCTTCAGTCGGGAGTGAACATACTTTTCGGGGTAGCCGCCTGGGTGCTCCTCTTCCGAACCCAATTGGTCATGCACCCCGGCAGTCCGATCTTCCAGTCCGACTCCTTGGCAATCAAGATCTTTCCACTCCTGATCACGGCCAGTCTGGCATTCGCGGCGCTGCAGATAGTGCGTTATCTCGCGGCCGGCGCGACCGCCAAAACCGATTCTCCCTAAGAACTCGACTCAGAACCCGCCGAGGCGTTTTGGTTTGCGGCTGAAGTCAGGCGGGTAAATTCGACTCTGCCTTATATTTAGGCGCCAGTTTGACCGTCTGACCAACGGTTGTTTGGGTGCAAGTCGGGCCCCACAGCCCTTGATTTGCCGGTCTTACTAGCGTAAAATGGGCAACAAGTCGCTGTTCCTTGGAGGAGGTACTGGATGAGTCTTGTCTCACAATTGCCGCAGTTAGAAGTGGTCGATCGTATTAAAACAGAGCTAAAAGACTGCGTCGGCGTGCGCATGAAGGTGCGCGCGAACATGGGTCGCTGCAAGATCGTTGAGAGAATGGGCGTATTGGAAGAGACACACCCGAATCTATTTGTTATCAAAGTGGAGGAAAAGCGTGATCGCTCTCGGCGCGTTTCTTATAGTTATGCGGACGTTCTGACCAAAACGGTCGAGTTGTCTGATGACGACAAGGGAGAAAATCTCCTTCCCTGGCTCCTTTAGGGGCGCTTCGTTCTACTAATGGGCGTTTTGTCACTTTCCGCCCAGGCTAAAGTCAATCTTTTTCTAGCGGTGTGCGATCGCATGCCCTCCGGCTATCACCAGATTCAGACGGTTCTGCAAAGCGTCAGTCTGGCCGATGAACTCATCATATCGCCTGCCTCGGATATTACCTTTACCTGCGATGACCAGTCACTATCTCAAGAGACCAATCTGGTGGTGCGGGCCGCTCACGCTCTTCGTGAGCGCTGTGCGCCCGGTCAGGGGGCCGCTCTTTCCCTCAAGAAAAAGATCCCGGTCGGAGCCGGCCTGGGCGGCGGCAGCGCCGATGCGGCCGCGGCGCTAGTAGGGCTCGCGGATTTTTGGTATGTGAAGTTGTAACTCGAAGAATTACGAGAGATCGCAGCGGGTCTGGGGGCTGACATCCCCTTTTGCTTGACCGGAGGGACGGCAATGGCGACAGGTCTCGGAGAAAAGATTAAACCTCTACCTGACCTAGAGCTAGGTGAGTTCTTGATCGTAAAACCACGTGGTTCGTTGTCGACTGCCCAGGTTTATCGTGAGTGGGATAGAATCTCTCGCGGTGGGCGTTCCGGGCAAACAAACAGGTCCGGACCGATACTGAAAGCATTCGATCCGCCGCAGCGGACGGCAGTCATCAAGAGCCTGGAGAATGATCTAGAGGGTGCCGCCGAGAGCTTATTGCCGGAAGTTCAGGCGATCAGAGAAAAGGCGCTCCACTTTGGAGCCGAGGCCGCGATGGTCACCGGCAGCGGCTCCGCGATCATGGTCTTTCCGTCGACTAACATTGACGCGCAGGGCCTGGCGCTCGCTCTAGCCGCCGAGCCGGTTACAACATTTGTCGTGCATGCGGTCCGAGACGGGGTGGTCGTCAACGATGCAAATTGATGTCGTTGTATTAGCGGGCGGCGATGCAGCCGCGGTCGATCCGAGCTTTTCCGGCCCTAAGAGTCTGATCAATATCGCCGGTCGTCCGATGATCAGCTATGTGCTAGATGCGCTCGCCGGTTGTCCGGCTCTTGGAGAACTTGTGCTGGCTTTGCCCGAGGGAGCGCAGACTCAACCATTTGAAGCCCTCGGAGGCCGGGTCTTAGAGGGGACGACGGGCGTCGTCGACGCCATTGCCAAAGCGATAGATCTCGTCGGCGATAATGGGTATATGCTAATCGTGTCTTCAGACACGCCGATGATTCACAGCCTGGCTATCAATGACTTTCTCGATAGCTGCCGACAAGAAGAGGCGCAAGTCTACTATTCGATTATCAGTCAAGAAACCACCGAGGCCGCATTTCCGGATACTCGACGGACGTATATGCGACTGAAAGACGGCGTCTTCACTGGAGGTAACGTCCACTTGGCTGAGAAAGCCACGTTCCTTCGGAATATCACTCAAGGAAATCAGCTTTTCAACCTGCGCAAAAACCCTCTTTCGATTATCAGTTTATTAGGCATAGGGTTTGTGCTAAAATATATAACTGGTCGGTTGGACATCAAGACCTTGGAGGACAAGGCTCAAAAGCTCTTGAACGCGAACGTCAAGGCTATAGTCACCAGGTATCCGGAGTTGGGGGTTGACGTCGATAAACCGGAAGACCTGAGGCTCGTCGAGACGTACCTGCTAGCACGCTGATAGGCGTGTGGTTTGGCAAGTAGGGTGCCCTCGTATGTTTGCGCAACGTACGAGGAACGAGAAGGAGTCGACCATGAATATCACGAACATTGCAATCCGACCTGTCGAGATGAACAAGGTCAAGGCGCTGGCGAGCATCACCATCGATGACGTTTTTGTCATTCACGACCTGCGGGTCGTCGAGGGGGATCGAGGGTTCTTCGTGGCCATGCCGAGCCGAAAGTTACCGAACGGGACTCATCGCGATATCGCCCATCCCATCAATACTGAGACCAGAGAATCTATCCAAGACCGTGTCCTAGCTGAGTACATGGAAGAGTTCAGCCCGATCCTTGAGTCCATGGAGACGACTGAGATCGCCGAGACGGTCGAGCCGGAAGCAGCATTCTAGCAAAGAAAGTTTAGCTGGGGCGCTAGGATTCGAACCTAGGAATGGCGGCACCAAAAGCCGCTGCCTTACCGCTTGGCCACGCCCCACTGGCGATTGCCTCGGACATTATACTATTATTTCCCAGTCGCGTCAGCGTCGAACGCATTTGTGCAGTTTCGATGGTCAGGGCGCATAAGCTTGTCCGAGGGCCTACCGATGGGATATATTCAAAATGCTGAATTATGAAAAGGCCCCGTCGGGGTCGCTACTCTTATAAGGCTTCTAACAAAATGGAACTCGTCACCATAATCCTGGCCGCCGGAGAAGGTAAGCGGATGAAGTCCGCCTTGCCAAAAGTGCTGCACCCAGTGGCTGGTCGGCCGATGCTCGGACACGTTCTTGACGCTTGCGAACGGCTCGGCGCCGATCGCAATCTCGTCGTTGTCGGTCACGGCCGCGAACAGGTGGAGCGCTGGCTGGACGGTCGAGCGCAGAGCGTTCATCAAGTCGAGCAGTTGGGGACCGGGCACGCGGTTCTGGCGGCTGAGTCTTCTTTGGCTAAAGAGAAAGCGGTCTTAGTGCTTTCCGGCGACACTCCCCTTATTACGTCGGCCACCCTTAAGGAAGTCTTTGAGCGGTTCCAAAGTGAGGCCCCGGCCGTCGTCATGGTCACATCCGACCTGGCAGAGCCGTACGGTTATGGGCGCGTGATCCGGGACTCCGCTGGCGCGGTCTTGCGTGTCGTGGAGGAAAAAGACGCGACACCCGACGAAAGAGACGTCACCGAGATCAACACGGGTTTTTACTGTTTCGACCGGGAGAGGCTTTTCGAAGCGCTCGGCAGGATCGGTAGCGACAATAAGCAAGGTGAATACTATTTAACCGATGTC
>DAOUYN010000122.1 GCA_030666075.1 Actinomycetes bacterium
ATACGATTTCGTGGCCGACCCCGACAATCACAAGCTCGTCCAGTCCCTCAAGTGCTACTGCGGCTGCGACGCCGGGCTGGAACACGCGTCGCTCTTCAGCTGCTATATCAAAGAGCTGAGGCCGGAAAACAAGGCCATCTACAGCGACCACGGACTGGGCTGCCTCACCTGCCTGAGCGAAGCTTGGGAGGCCGAAAAGTTAAAAGCGGCCGGCAAGACGCCCGCGGAGATAAAGATCTCGATCGACAAGAGTTTTGGGCCAAACTAAAGCGGGCCCGCGGATCTCAGGAGAGGGCGCGTTTTTCAAACGTCCTGATCGCCACGGCCATTAGAAGCGCCGTACTGACTAGGATGCCGAGGACAGCATAGCCGAAAGGCATGTGAGGAATATCCGGGGTCAAGACCGCGCGATAACCCTCGTTGATATATACGAGCGGGTTGAGCAGGACTAAGTATTGGAGCCAGGGTATTTTTGACAGGCTCGCCCACGGATAATACGTAGCCCCAAGAAAGACCATGGGGATGATGATGGTCGCGAACATCATCGCGAAGCGCATCGGCTCGACGACCGTACCCAGAACCATCCCCAGGGTTGCCGCCGCCAGCCCGCCGAGAACGATCAGGAGGATCAACCTACCGACACTTGTCAGCTCAAGTGATAGATTGTCGCTCATGATGAGATAAGCAACCGGGAAGACGAAGGCTCCGGCCACCCAGGACTCGAACATGCCCATGATGATCTTCTCAAGCATGACCAGACGCAAGCTGATGGGGGCGAGCAACCGATCCTGTATCTCCTTGGTAGTGCCAAGGTCCCAAGCGAGCGGGATGGCCGTCCCCTGGACGCCGGCCGACAGGGTCGTGATCCCGAGTATTCCCGGGAGCATGACATTGGCGAAATCGGCCGGTATCGTGCCCGTTTGCGGCAACACGTAGCCGAAAATAAAGGCCAGGAAGACAGGATTGACCCCGATGCGTGTGAGAAAATCGGGAAGATTACGCGACATCACCCGGACGTCGCGCTCCACAATAGCCGTGAAAGTCGTGAACTGGGTCCTCATTCGCGAAGTCCCCGGCCAGTCAAACCAACGAAGACGTCTTCCAGGGTGATCGGCTGAAGCTTGACCGACTCGAGCTCTACGTCGTGGATTCGGGCTACTTCGACCGCTTCCAGAAGTCCCTGTTCGGGACGGTCAAGAAAAAGCCTGACGGTATTCTCTTCGGTCTCGATATTTTCCAGCCCCGTCAACTCTCTCCGAAGCGTATCGGCGAGCCCGGCATTGTCGACCGCCGTCCGTAATTCGACAACATTTCCTCCCGGAACCAGCGCTTTTAGGTTGGCGGGGGTGTCGAGTGCTAGTATCCGCCCCTGGTCGATGACGGCCACGCGGTCGCAAAGTTGGTCGGCCTCTTCCATATAATGTGTCGTCATACAAATCGTCCGTCCGGCTTCGTTCAGCTCGCGTATCTTGTGCCATAGCATCAAGCGCGATTGTGGATCGAGGCCGGTCGTAGCCTCGTCCAGGAATATAACCCGCGGCTCATGCATCAAAGCCCGGGCGATCATCAAGCGTCTCGCCATCCCGCCGGAGAAATCGGCCGGATAATCTCCAGCTCGGCTCCTTAAGGCCATCAGTTCCAATAGCTCATCGGCCCGTTCTTCGCGTTCGTCTTTCGGGACCCCGAAGTATTTGGCATGAAAAAGTAGGTTCTCGCGGGCGGTCAGGCTCCGATCCAGATTCGTGATCTGGGGAACGACGGCGATGAGTTCTTTGATAGCGATAGCGTCGTCGGCAACATTCACGCCGGCGATAACTACCTGCCCGGAAGTGATCTTGACCATGGTCGTCAGCATGCCAATAGTAGTCGACTTGCCGGCGCCGTTCGGACCGAGGAGACCAAATATCTCGCCGTCAGCGACGTCAAAAGTAATGCCATTGACGGCTTCGACGCGACGTCCGCCGGGGGCCGGGTAGACCTTGCAGAGGTCTTCTACTTGAATGATAGGCTCAGACATATGTGTAGTATTTTGTCATATGAACAAGAAGACCGCTACAGATCAAGACTCTCACTGTAGTCGTTCACGCAAAAGCAGACGAGCGATTAATTACGCGGTCGATTGGGCATATCTAAAGATAAAGAAAAGTTCGCGGATCAGAGCGGAACCTATTTGTGAAAAAACTCACTATTCGAAATAAGCTGCTTGTCGGATTTCTACTTATCGCGACCGCTGTTGTCGTCTCCAACCTAATCACGATAACAACGAGCCAACGCATCTTGACGCATTATGAAAGTTCACGACTTACGCTACACACAAAGAGCGAACCTCTTCTCGAACTACAAAATAAGCTGCTCAGGGCCGCCATGCCCGTCAACGATTTTCTTATCAACAACCTTGAAAGCGAGAACAGGAACTTTCGGCAGTTCGAGTTCTTGATAGAAAAGGACTTTGCCGCCATGTCGAAAAACGCGGTCGATCCAAGCGTGGCTCGGCTCGTCGCAGAGGCCCGCACAAAGTGGCGCGCGGCAAAGCGGAGAGCCGACCGTCTTCTGACAACTGGGGCATCTTTAGAAAATAACGGTTATGACGAGATGAAGCTGTTCGATGAGGAGATCTTCGCCTCGGCGACGATCCTCCAAACCGCGCACGCTCGAACAGGGGTCGTTATGGCGAGCGGTCTTGAGCGGGTACGCAAGCAGCGGCGTCAGGCGTATGTCGTCGCCGAGGTGTTCTTCATCGTGTTGATACTCGTCGCGATGGCGACGAGTATCTGGCTCGCCCGTTCCATCATCCGGCCGATCGAGATTTTCAGGACTGAGTCCCGCCGGCTAGGCCACGGTCACCTCGACCAGCGCATATCGTTACATACAAACGATGAGTTTGAGCTTTTGGCGAACGATTTCAATTGGATGGCCGAGCGCCTTCAACAGTCGCGAGAAGACCTTCATGAATTATCAGTCAGAGACGAAATGACGAACCTCTACAACCACAGAGAGCTCCTCAGGCTTCTATCCAGAGAGATCCAGTATGCACGCCGGACGCATGAGCCGCTTTCACTTATGATGATCGATATCGATTGCCTCAAGCAGATCAATGATGTACGCGGCCATCTTGCGGGCGACGAAACGCTCAGAGCAGTCGCCGACGTGATCGAAGGGGAGATGCGTGAGGTAGACTGGGCCGCCCGTTACGGAGGCGATGAGTTCTGCGTCATCCTGCCGGGCACAGACCTATCAGGGGCCGCGGCTACCGCGAAACGGATCAAAGACTCGGTCGCGGGAGATCAAATCATATCCGAAAATCGGCACCTTGGGCTGGGGGTCTCTATCGGCTGCGCCGAGCACCACCACCACTGCGGCAATGAGACAGATGTCATCCATGCGGCAGACCAAGCTCTATACGTGGCTAAGCGCTCAGGCAAGAACCGCGTATCATCTGCAACCGTCCCTCCGAACATCGCTGCTGCTTCCAAGCAACGGCTCAGCACCGGCGAGCCTCGTTCCGGCAAAAGCTGAACAGCCTATTCCATCGGATAACCGGCGGCCTTCCAAGCCTCGGCGCCGCCAGACAAACTGTAAACATCTGTATAACCCATCTCGATCAGATCGAGGGACGCATCGATGCTCATGCCGCCGCCCCGGCAATAGGCGATGATCGGTTCGTCTTTATCGGCCGGGAACTTGTCGGCATTCTCCTTCACTTCCAAATAAGAGACGAAAAGGTCGGTCCCCTTTATGCGCGGCTGCTCGGGGATGTGAACATCAACCAGAAAGAGGTCTTCGTTCTGCATCCGGTCGTTCAGTTCATCGACGCTGATGTTCTTGTAAGTGGCCGTCCCACTCGCTCCCTGCCCGCAGCCCGCTAGGACAAAGAGGGCCAACATCAACCCCAGCGCCAACACTTTGTTCATGATTCTCATCCTTAAGCCTCCATGATTGAAATAGCTCCGTATGTACAGGCTAGAACGCAGTCTCCGCACCCATGACAAAGTGCCTGGTCGATGGCGGCGGGCTCATCATCGTCTATCTTGATGACAGCCCTGGTGGCGCAAGAAGCAACGGCAGCGCAACTATCGCATGTTTCGCATTTCTTAAAATCTATCTGGGCGATGATCAC
>DAOUYN010000044.1 GCA_030666075.1 Actinomycetes bacterium
GGGCGGATCAGCCACATCGAGGACGGAGTCGATCCATGGTCGCGGATGAAGAAATTCGTCAAACGCGCGCTTTACATCGAAGACACTTTATTTACCGTCTCCGATCGGATGATCAAGGCGAACCGCCTAGATGACTTGCGCGAGGTAGACTCGCTGATCGTCACCGATCCGCTATAGACGATAGAATAGCCGCATGAGAAGAAGTATTCGCATCGTTACCTGGAGCGCACTGACGATAGTCATCGGCGCATTATTCACGCTGATCTCAGCCAACTTGATGGTTCAGCAAAACGTAAAAGCGATAAAAACGGACATCCGAACAGTGGAGCCGAGCACTGTGGCCATTGTCCTAGGCGCTAAAGTCTATCCGGACGCCAGTCTTTCAGCGATGCTCGCCGATCGGGTCGATACCGGAATAGACCTCTATGAGTCCGGCAAGGTGAAAAAACTGCTGATGTCCGGGGACCATGGACGAAAAGGCTACGATGAGGTCAATGCCATGCGCGCCCGCGCGGTTGAACGAGGGGTACCCGAAAACGACATCTTCACCGACCACGCGGGTTTCTCCACATACGAAAGCATGGTCCGCGCGAAAAAGGTCTTCAAGGTCACCGACGCTATCATCGTTTCGCAAGATTTTCACCTGCCTCGAGCTCTATTTGTGGCCCGAGATGCCGGATTGAAAGCTCAAGGCGTCGCCGCAGACCGGCGTCCTTACCTTACAGGGAGGGCCTCGCGACTGAGAGAGTACGCGGCCAACGTCAAGGCGCTTTGGGAGACAGCGGTCAATGCTGAACCGACCTATCTCGGCCCCACTATTCCAATTATAGGCGACGGGCGGGCCAGCCGCGGATAAATAGAGGTCAGACGGGTATATTCCGCGACGTGAAATACGCGCTGACACTCGCGAGTTCCGTTATCTGTTGCCTGATGGTTCTTGCCGGGCCGGCTCAAGCTTTTCATTCTGTCCAGAATCAAGGCCGCGGGTCCGTATCGCTTCACGCTGTCGATAAAGACCTGCCGGAACAGGCCCACGGAACAGCCAAGTTCCGGCTCAAGCGCCGGGCATCGGGCTTTTACAGCCTGACCGTCAAAGTTAAGGTACGCACACTCCATAAACGCGCCGGTCGTGTCTTTGAAGCCTGGCTCGTCGACGAAGAGACCGGGTACGCACTGAGCCTCGGCACATTCAACACGAACAATAGCGGGAATTGCGGGTTCTCTATCCGCCGACCGATCACGAATATCGCTCAATTCAACAGACTCATAATCACTAGTGAGAAAACCGACGACTTCGATCCCACACCTAACGGGCCTGTATTGCTTGAGGGCAAAAAGAACTAGTCACAAAAAGAACTGTCATCTTCTTTCCTTGACTAAAGATATGCCAGCTTGTTCCCGAATATTTGATAGAATACTAGGGCATTCAAACTTGTATCCAGCTCAATAGGAGGCTGCAATGGGGAGTAAGCTCGAGGAAATCAAGATACCGGTCGCGTCTGGAGCGAACAAGGATTACCTTAAGTACTCCAAAGGGCTGCTAAATGTCTCGTCGTCGCAAGTGGCGTTTCGCGCCCTGCTCTCGACGGTCGTTGTCTTCGCTCTCATGTGGGCAGCCAAATTAGCCGGCGGCGCACAAATCCCGGGAGTCGGCTGGGTCCTGACCCTCTTTCTCGAACGAAGCCCCATCCAATACGTGAGCACCCTGACGTTCTTTTCCGGCATGTGGTTCCTGATCTTAAAGGCGCCGGAGATCGAGAAAGAGGCCAAGGGCTTCGAGTTGCTCAACTTCCCCGAGCTGGCCCAATGGCCCTATGGCGCCGATGTCGCCGCCGGTGTAGCCCTGAAGATCCAGAAGTTCTCGATCGATCAACGCAACCTGGCTATCGTGCGGCGGTTCAACACGGCGCTCCAACGCCTTATCCACACTCACGACACCTCTCAAGTACACGATGTATTGAATACGATGAGCGATATTGACCGGGAGATCGCCGATGCCAGTTACCGGTCCGTCCGGTTTGCCGCCTGGTTCATCCCGGTCGCCGGTTTTCTCGGAACGGTCCTCGGCATCAGCCAAGCGATCAGCGGCTTCGCCGGGATCGTCGGGAGCGAGAAGGCTATCAGCCTCAACTCAGTCAAACCGGTGCTGGCGGAAGCGACCCTCAGTCTGGGCGTAGCTTTCGATACGACCCTGCTGGCTCTAGCACTCAGCGCTGTCCTGATGTTGGTACTGTTCACTGTTCAGCGGCGCGAGGAGATCTTCCTTTCAGCCGTCGATGAGTTCTGCATCTCCGAGATCGTCAATAAGACGATAGTGGCCGATCCGGGTACTTCCAAGATCCTGGAGGGCCTGAGCGATCTGACGGAACGCCTGGTCGACTCAGTCGGCGATCTGACCGGCACCATACGGACCGACTTCCGGAAACTTGCCAGCACGCTGGAGAAACGGGACGAGGAGCGGATACCGGAGCTTATAGAGACGATCCAAGCGCGCTTCGCGCACTTCATGGATTCACGGGACAAGAACGATAAGGGCTTCCAGACGCAGCTGACCCTACTCTTATCTAATCTTGGCAGTATTGTTGAACGAGGCAAAGCCGTCGAAGGCTTTGTGGCCGGGCTGGGCGAACTGACTAATCTGGCGAACATCCTGGAGTCGAACCAAGCTTCGGTAGAATTGATGCGCGAGACGATGCAAGCGCTCCAAGTAGAAACACATGAGGCCCTGACTGAACAGCAGAAAGTGACGCAAGAAGCCCTGGTCGAGCTCTCTAAGCAGACGAAGGAAGTCCTCGAGGAGCAGCAGAAGCAGACTCGAGAGGCGCTCACACAGAACAAAGAGGCCTTCGATCAATTGTTGACGCCGCTCGAAAAACTCTCGACAGGCATCAAGATCAAAGTCGGAGAATAAGACATGGCCCGCCGCCGCGCCGGTTCCGGCGATGCCTCGTTCGGGAACCTCGCTTTTCTCGACATCTTGGCCAACTCTATCGGGGCCATAACCTTTATCTTCCTGATGTTCTTCATCATCATCGCGGGGCTCGTCCGCCCTAGCGAATTTCGGATCATCACCAACTCCCTGCCGGACGCGAGGGCGGAGACCACGTATAAAGTGTCACTGGCCGCCGTCGGCGGTGTCGAACCTTATGAGTGGATGGTTCCTAGCGGCCGACTCCCAGAAGGCATGAGCCTGGACTCAAAGACGGGCGCGCTACATGGGTCGCCGAGCGAAGAGGGCACGTATCGCTTTGTCCTTCAGGTGAGCGACGATACGGATGAGCAAACCCAAATCGTCAAGCAGAGCTTAGTCATGCGGGTGCGCAAGCCATCGGACCGGCAGGTTATCGGGGATATGCCGCTCGAAATATCGACAGGCCTCATGACGCCGACAGCAGTCGGAAAACACTATGACATCACGCTAGCGGCGACGGGCGGCCAAGAACCATACCACTGGTCCGCGGTCGATGGGCTGCCTCCCGGCCTGGCGCTCCAGGATGACCGACTCATCGGTATACCTCAAACCAGCGGTAATTGGCGCTTCACCTTACGCGTCGAAGACGATCTCCGAGTCGCTTATGAAAAGGAGTTTTTAGTCTCCATCGACCATCGGACGGTCCTGACCGACGAATTACTGGAGCCACTGAAAATCGCGACCCGGGAACTCCCGCATGGCGTTGTCAGGAAAGAGTATATTATCGCGCTATCGGCCAACGGCGGTGTCCCGCCATATTCCTGGTCGCTCGAAAGGGGTGAACTGCCGCGCGGCCTGATCCTCGACAACCAGACCGGCGTGATCACCGGGGAACCTCGACAAGTGTCGGAGACGAGCTTCATGGTCTCGGCGACAGATTCTCGAGGGAAGAAGGAAATGGCCAGCCGCAAATTTCGTCTCACTGTCGACCCGGTCTTCTTTGAATCCACGGCCCAAAATCCCTTCATGAACGTGTGGGTGTTCGGATTCTTCGCCCTTTTGCTTTTTGCGGGCATCGCCCTTCTGGCAACGTTTCTCATCGGAATCCAGTGTCCTTGGGACCACAGCTGGCGCTGTAAAACCATCGGGAAGGACGAAAACGGCCGGACTATCTATAAGTGCCGGCACGGCCACACGTTCGTCAATGAGCCACGGCTTCTCGCGAGCAAAAGCCCGACCGCGCCCCCACGCTAGATATCCTGAGAACGCGCCTTTGTGTGGCAATTGCTGCAAAATTCCAGCGTGTGACAGCGACCGCACTTTTCCGTCCCCATCTTTTTGACAGCCTGCGGATGTTGCTGGCGCCAACTCGTCCCGGCAGCCAATATATCTTTGGCGATCGTTTTGGGCGCCCCGTTGATGATATCGAGATGGTGGCAATCATCACAAAAGTTGGCTGTTTTTTCGCTGCGGCCGTGGCACCTCGAGCAGACCTTGGCGGAATCGACGGCACGCCCGGCAGCGGTCCGGATCACCCCGCGGGAGGCAGCGGCTTTTGAATGGACCTGGATCCAACCAGCTTCCGTGGCTTCTCCGGACTCGAGGTAATACTTATTCCAAGCGGGAGTGTTGTGCGGCATGACTATCCCGCCGTGGCAAGCATCGCTGCAGTCCGGCGGGTTCTTGGACCGTAGCGGCCTCTTATTTCGGTCATGACATCCAAGGCAGACGAAGAAGTCTTTCTGGGCCTCTTTCCCGTGCCGGTCTCCGGATCGCCAGGCGACGCCTTTGACGTCACCGTGATCCATCAAGCCATTGCGGGGCATTAATGACCAGGACGAGTCGTGGCAAGTCCGGCATTCGGTGGGGGGCTTCTTTCCAGCAACCAGCTTTAGTGTCTCCTCGTTGCGCCATTGACCGTCAAGACTATGACAGCGCCAGCAACCCTCTCGCATCGTCACGAAATCCTTATACTTAAAGTCCGGCGTCCAGCTTCTTATCGGCTCGAACCGTTCGGCCCCGCTGTGAGCGATCCTGTTATGACAGACGGTGCAATCCATATCCATGGCCGAGTGCGCGTCATGCATCGGTCCTTGCGGGCGCGGCACCGGCTTTTTCCCCTGCATAGTGGCGTTCTCGGCATGACACCGAAGACACCGCGCCTTACCGATGCCCTTCTGGCTGAACTCGCTGTCCGCGTTAAGGGGCTTTTCGAAAGAATCAAACTGCGTCTGAACAAAGCGGGTGATCGGATTGACTAACTTCTGTGCGGGCGTATCCAGATGACAAAGATGACACGGGACCGAGGAGTGGCTTGACTGCAACCAGCTTTGATATTCAGCGTAGGTCGGGTGACAAACCTGTCCGCATAATGCCGGGTTGGTCGCCATTGGCGTGCCGCTCCAATAAAGCCCCATGACGACAAGAAGGAGTAAGGCGTAGATCGCGCCCATCAGGAGGCGCCGGACTCTTTTATTCTTCCAGGACCCCAGTACCAGCAAGTTGCGCCGGAATTCCGGATCTCTCCAGTTCAATCAAGTATCATCTCGATTCTTAGCGACAGACCCTTGAGTGAAGCCTAGAACTCAACCAGTCGAGCATTATTATCTATTCAGCGTAGATGTACTCTAGGTCTTCGACCATGATCTCCCAGGCTCCGGCGGACTCGACCCGCCAGAAGAAATCGCCGGTCTCGGCGAAATTCAATGTCTCCCCTGTGGCTTCAGTCAACTGACCGTGATGAGGAGCGCTAGCAGGGTCGTCACCGGCCCTGTAAAGCGTCGCCTTAAACTGCCCGTCGCCAGGCGCGGTAGCAGTCACCCGCCAGTAGTCCTCCGTCTTGATGGAAAACGGACCGGTATCGGCATTCCCGTTTCCGGAGAATTCTCCGACGGTTCGGAATTTATCTTCTTTCGGGGCGTCTGGAATGTCTTCATCATCCACTTCCGCCTCGGGGTTAGCGATCACGTCTTCAATAGAACCATCGTCAGGCGGGTTGTTGCTGGAGGTAGAAGTCGGGCCGGAGCAACCGCTCAGTACTAATACCGCTCCGATCGCCACCAGGCATGCCAGAAGCCAAGATACTTTTGCCGACCTTCCGTTCATTGACCCTCCTTCGTCCATGACCTCGTCAAACTCACATTGTAACGTATTCTTCAAACTCTTGGTATTAGACCAAGTGTAACTCTTTTAGTAAAGCTCCGGGCACCTCAAGAAGTATATACAAAATGGGTTGTGAAAAGAAGCACGTTTCCGACAATGCCTCAGATCCGTTCCACCCGCAGAGCGCATACTTTGAACTCCGGTATCTTGGCCACCGGATCGAGCGCGGGATTGGTCAGCCTGTTGGCCGCCGCTTCCTTATAGTGAAAGGGCATAAAGACGATACCGGGGCGAGAACGCCGGGTCACCTTGGCTGTCGCCTCAATCTCCCCGCGACGCGTTATCAAACGAATCTTGTCACCCTTGGCGACCCCTAGATTCTTGGCATCCCTGGGGCTGATCTCGGCGCAGCCGACACAACTTATCTCGTCTATCCCCTCCGAACGCCGTGTCATCGTGCCGGTATGGTATTGCTGTAAGACCCGCCCGGTCGTCAAGACCAGCGGATACTCGGCATCCGGCTCTTCCGCGGGCGGACGGTATTTGACACCGCTGAACTTGCCGAGCCCCCTAGCGAATTTGTCGGAATGCAGGATCGGCGTGCCCGGGTGATCGGCATCAGGACAAGGCCACTGCAGCCCACCCTCGTGCTTGAGCCTATCGTAGCTGATGCCGCCGTAAGAGGGGGTCACCGCGGCTATCTCGTCCATGATCTCGTCGACGGATCCGTATGACATCGGGTAACCCATGGCCGTGGAAATATCACAGATTATCCGCCAATCCTCTCGGGCCTCCCTTAGGGGCTCAATGGCCTTCTCTATCCGCTGCACCCGGCGCTCAGTAGACGTAAAAGTACCGTCGCGCTCAGCAAAAGTGACGCTCGGCAAGACCACATCGGCGAGCGTGGCAGTTTCCGTCAAAAAGATATCTTGAACGACAAGGAAATCCAGGTTCTCTAAGGCTTCTTCGACATGGCCGACATCGGGATCGGAAAGCATCGGGTTCTCGCCCATGATATACATGCCCTTGATGTCGCCCGTGGCCGCCACATTCATGATCTCCACGATCGTCAGACCGGGTTCGCCCGGCAGCTCGGCGCCCCAGGCTTTAGACATCTTCTCCCTTGAGGCCGCGTCATCCACTTTTTGGTAGCCGCAATAGACGTTGGGAAGCGAACCCATGTCACAAGCACC
>DAOUYN010000080.1 GCA_030666075.1 Actinomycetes bacterium
CTTCCACCAATTCACCTGCAGCATAGAGAAGTTCCTTGATCCCCTCTCCCGTCACCGCTGAGACGGCAAAGAAAGCCACGTCGCGCTCGGAACAGTATGAGCTTAATCTTTTAGCGCGTTCGAGGCTGCCGGGCAGATCTATCTTCGTCCCGACGACGATCTCCGGTCTATCGGAGAGCTCTGCGCCGTAACCTTGAAGCTCCCTCCGTATTTTTTCGTAATCCTCGATCGGATCTTCGCGTTCGACTCCTGAGAGATCGACAAGGTGGAGAAGGACTGCTGTCCTCTCGAGGTGGCGCAAGAACCGGTCACCGAGACCCTTGCCTTCGTGGGCGCCCTCTATCAGTCCCGGAATATCCGCCAAGACGAAGGTCTGATCGTCATCGACCTGCACTACGCCGAGGTTGGGCGCGAGCGTGGTAAATGGATAGGAGGCGATCTTCGGTCGGGCCGCGGAGACGCGGCTGATCAAAGTCGATTTGCCGGCGTTTGGATAACCGACCAGGCCGACATCGGCCAAAAGTTTCAATTCAAACCGGACGGTCAGCTCTTTCGCCTGCTCACCCTTTTCAGCGAACATCGGAGCTTTGCGGGTCGGGGTAGCGAAGGCGGCATTGCCGCGTCCACCGACGCCCCCGGCGGCAACAATCAACCGCTCGCCATCGCCAAGCAGATCGCCAAGTTGACGGCCATCTTCATCGGTGACAACGGTGCCTATCGGCACCCTGAGTATGAGTTCCGCGCCTTTCTTGCCATGGCGGTTGCTTCCTTCGCCATGGCGGCCGCGCTCGGCTTTATGGTGACGCCGGAACTGGAAGTCCAAAAGAGTCTTGAGGCCGCCGTCCGCTTCAAGGACTACATCTCCGCCCTTGCCGCCGCTGCCGCCGTCGGGCCCGCCGCGCGGGACGTATTTCTCACGATGGAGACTGACACACCCGTTGCCGCCGTCCCCGCCCTTGACGGTTACCTTCGCTTCATCGACAAACATGGGTCATCTCACCTATTCGGAGTGCTCTGTGGATCGCCGATGTTCGAAATCGGCAATGAGAGGTTCGTGCCTATTCGCTAAGAACGCTGACGCGCCGCGTGCCGCCGCCTTTGCCCGTGAAGCTGACATAGCCCTCGCGCTTCGCGAACAAAGTATAGTCTCTTCCTTGTCCGACGCCGTCGCCGGGCCGGATGCGCGAACCGCGCTGTCTGATTATGATGCTGCCGGCGGTGACAAACTCGCCCCCAAATGCTTTGACGCCAAGTCTTTTTGATTCACTGTCCCGGCCATTCCTGGTACTGCCTAGTCCTTTTTTGTGAGCCATGTCCTCGCCTCCTAGTCGTCTTTATTCGTATCCGCTTTTTTCTCAGCGGCGGGTTTCTTTTCCGTTTTCGGTTTGGTCTCGGCTTTTGCCTTGGTCGGCGCTGCTTTCGTCGCCACTGCCTTCTTCTCCGGCGCCTTTTTCTCAGCTGCCTTCTTCGCGGGCTCCGCTACTGTCTCGGCTACGGCTTTGACCGCCTCGCTCTTGGCTTCAGCAACCTTCGCGGGAGCTGCTTCCTTTTTCGAGGCTGACGCCTTCTTCGCTGCCTGCGTGCCCTTTTCGATCATCAAGATCTTCACTCGCGATTTGGCTTGTCGGTGACCGTGCGTCCTCCGATAGCCCTTCTTCGGCTTATACTTGAAGACCAGGACTTTTTTATCGTCGAAATGCTCTACGAGCTCGGCCTCTATAGAGTACTGCGATAACTCTTCATCAGTGACTACGGTTTGACCCTCGTCGCTGATAAGCAGGTGTTTCTCAAAAACGAAAGGTTGCCCCACTTCGCCCTTGACCCTGTCACAAACTAATTCATCTCCGGCGGCGACTCTGTATTGCTTGCCGCCTTGTCTGACTATTGCGTACATAGCACCTCTTGCTCAGTCAACATGACACTGTAATCTAACATAGCGATATTTGAGCGTCAAACCTTCATACCCTGTCCGTGGAGGAATTTTTCCACCTGGGCCGCAGAACCCTCTTTTACCACCGACGCTTCGCCTCTTTCGAGGCCTGACGCCGCTTGTATGCGTATCCTTTTTTGTGTAAGCGCCATCAGTTTATCCAGCAACGCTTCTCGTTCCAGCCACTCGCTCACATCGGGTGAGACCTTAAAAACGAAAGAATTGGAGGCGTGGGTGCTCGCGGCGTGCTTCATCTTTCGATACGCTTCGATAGCGGCGCGTTTTGTAGATATAACCTTACCTGAACCGCAAACCGTGCATGACTCGTAGAAGTGCATCTTGACGCCCTCGGACAGGCTCTTGCGGGTCATCTCGACAAGCCCCAGACGAGATATTTCTATGACCCGGCTTTTCGTCCGATCTTGCTCCAGTGCCCGATTGAAAGCATCAAAAAGCGCCTCTCGGTGGGCCGGCTCCTGCATGTCGATGAAGTCGATGACGATTATCCCGCCGATATCTCGCAGACGTAACTGCCGGGCGATCTCATCGGCGGCCTCTAGGTTCGTCTTATAGATCGTCTGCTCAAGATTGCGCCCGCCCGTGTACTTAGCGGTATTCACATCGATCGCGAACAACGCTTCCGTCTTATCTATGGCTATGTATCCGCCAGACCGTAACCAGACGCGCCGCTTCAGCGCCATTTCCAGCTGCGACTCGACATTGTGCTTGTTAAACAAGGGAAGCTTGCCTCGGTATAACCGGATGCGCTCGGCGAGCTGGGGGGACATCTTCTTCGTCATCGATTGGAGTTCCTTCAGGGTCTCTTCGTCATCGACGATGACCTGCCCATAGTCCGGTCCGAAGATATCCCTGACTACACGTCCGGACAGATCGAGATCGGCGTGGATCAGATCTCGCGGCTCGGCCGCCGCTGCCTTCTTTTGGATCTTTTCCCAGAGGTCGCTCAGGAACCGCACGTCATCGGCTATCTCATCATGAGTAGCTCCGACCGCCGCTGTCCTGATGATGATGCCCATCTTCGGGGGGCAGACGTCCTCGGCGATAGCTTGCAGGCGTTCGCGCTCCTCCCCCTCGATACGCTTAGAAACTCCGGCAAAGTCAGAGTAGGGCATGAAAACTGATTTCCGGCCTGCCAAGGCCAGGTGCGTGGTCAACCGCGCGCCTTTATTCCCGACCGGCTCCTTTTGGACCTGAACTAATACGTCCTGCCCTGGGCGGAGCAATTTTTCAATCTCATGAGGCGGAGACTCACGCTCGGAGACTTCATCGACAACCTCGTTTACATAGAGAAACGCGTTTCTCTCAAGGCCGATATCGACGAACGACGCTTCCATCCCCGGAAGGATATCCTTAACGCGCCCCATATAAATGTTCCCTGTGGTCCGCCTCGAGCCGGCTTCTTCGATATAGAATTCAACGAGTTGCCGGTCCTCAAGTATCGCCACCCTGGTCTCAAAGTCATCGACCGACACCAAGATCTCTTTGTGTTTCGCCAATCAAAACTCCTTGTTGGCCAAGCCATGCACCCATTCTATCGGGTCGAGAAGCCGGCCGTTTACATTTACCCACAGTCCCAGACGGTCAACGCGCGCGCCGCGCCAAGGCACTCTGATATCGGCTTGCTGGTCGGAAATGGCAGCCAGAGGCTTAAAGCGGATAGGTACCCGCACGGTTACAGAAACCGTATGGTCGCCCACCTTTTTATCGGTAATCTCCGCTTCCGTCAAGGCCTCTTCGAGACGGTCCTGCGAATCTAAAGGGACCGTAAAACGGTAATCCGCCGTGGTCACAAGCGCCGCCAGAGACTTCACTTTTACACCTTCCGGCAAGGTCGTACCTGCCAGGACCTCTAGACCGCGTGGCGCAGCCTGGTTGAGAGCGGCGATCACTGAGTCGATTTCGAGTTCCTCGGTCAGGGCCACATCCATATATTCCGCCTGCCCGCCAATGCCAAGAGCGAGCGCCGGCCCGAAGGCTATCTTGGGGTGCGGGGAGAAACCTTCGCTGTATCGCAGCGGCAGCCCTGTGCGGACAAAGACGCGGTTCCAGGCACGGGAAAGATCAAGATGTGAAAGCCAACGCACAGCTTCCCCTTTCGTGAACCGCACGCGATACTTCATCGGTCGTCCCGCTTGGCCAGTTCCAGCTTGACCCCGCCGCCGCAAACGCCGCAATCAGAGCAGGTGCCGAAACGACAATCTTCGGTCTCGACCTCCTGAAGCGCTTCCTCATATTCTCGACGCAACCACTCTTGATCGATCCCCGAGTCGATATGATCCCATGGCAGCGCCTCGCCCGGCCCCAACTCTATGCTCGCGGCCTGGTCGAGATCGAGATCCACTTGATCGAAAGCCCGCCTCCAGGTATCCAGGGAGAATTTGTCAGACCAACCGTCGAACTCTGCTCCCAAGTCGTGCGCACGCTCGATTGCGTCGGCTAGGCGCGCATCCCCTCTAGCGAGGGCCGCCTCCAACAGACTGCTGCCGGCTTCGTGCCATTTGAAATCGACTCGCTTCTTTGGCAGTCGTTCCTTGAGCAGACTCTGACGTCGGATTATTTCCGCCATCGGGATCGCCCCGCTCCACTGAAATGGCGTATGCGGCTTCGGTATGAAAGTCGAGACGCTAACGGCAAGCTTGACGCGTTTCGCCCGGCCACGGGGGAGGTTTTCTTCAGCCCTCGCCAAGATCTTTTCGGTAAGATCGGCGATGCCGATGACATCATCATCGGTCTCCGTCGGCAGGCCGATCATGAAATAGAGTTTTAACCGCTCCCAGCCGGCGTTAAACGCTTCCTGCGCAGCACAAAGTATGTCTTCCTCGGTGATCCCTTTGTTGATCACGGCCCGCAGCCGGGCCGTCCCCGCTTCCGGCGCAAACGTCAGGCCGGTTTTCTTGCGACCGGCGATCGTCTTGGCCAGACCGACGGAAAAAACGTCGGTCCGCATCGACGGTAAAGATATCGAGCGCACCAGCGCTTCGGGCAGATCACCGAGGCCCTCGAGGATAGTCTCCACCTGTGTGTGGTCTGTTGTGCTTAATGAGGCCAGTGAAATGTCGTTATATCCGGTTGCCTGTGCCTGATGACGGGCCGCCTCCACGATAGTCTTTGCCTGCCGCTCCCGGACCGGCCTATACACCATGCCGGCCTGGCAGAACCGGCAGCCGCGGCCGCACCCCCGCGTTACCTCTATCACGCACCTATCGTGGATCGTCTCCAGATACGGCACGACCGGAGCCCTAGGGACAGGCGTGCTCTCGAAATCGGTCATCAACCGTTTCTTGACCTTGAGTTCGCTCCCATCGGGCCGGCGCAGCGGATAGACGCCGGGGTTTGCCGTCAGCGCCGGGACATAGATTCCTTCCAACGCGGCCAGACGCTCCAAAACGTATGTTTTTTCCCACCCCTGCCGTCGGCCGTCGGCAACGATTTCCATCAATTCGATAACCGCCGTTTCGGCCTCGCCGATGACGAAGCAGTCGAAAAACG
>DAOUYN010000033.1 GCA_030666075.1 Actinomycetes bacterium
CGATCGGTTCCCCGAGCTGGATATCAGCGACTGGCAGATCGAACAGGCCAACTTGGTCTCCGCCCTGAACAGCCAGACAATATCCACCACCATCATCCAGGTATTTGTCTTGGTCGCCGTCGCCCTCGGGATCGCCTCGACGCTGTCGATCTCAGCTATCCAAAAGACCCGGCAAATCGGGATATTGAAGGCGGTGGGACTGACAGACCGTCAGGCTGCCGCGATCTTTCTGTGGCAAGGGGTCATCTTCGGTCTTTTGGGAACCATAGGCGGGAACCTGGTCGGCATCGGCCTCATCGACCTCTTCCAGTCCGTGACGGCGAGCGTTGACAGCTCCCTTTTTCCAATAAGCGTCGATCCGGATTTTATATTGATCGCCTCCATAACCGGCCTCGCCATCGCGCTGCTAAGCGCCGCCATCCCTTCCCGCCGCACAGCCGGGCTCGACCCGATCAAAGTGATCCAGGGTGGCTGAGCTCGTTGGACTGGAAAACGTAAGTAAGGCCTATGGCCCGACGGCCCAGATGCTGGCCGTCGACGGCGTGACGCTGACACTCCACCGCCAAGAGGTGGCGGCCCTTATCGGCGACTCAGGCTCCGGCAAATCCACTCTCCTGAATATGATCGGGCTGCTCGACCGGCCCACCGGGGGCGAAGTCCGCCTCGAGGGGCGGGCGACACAAGACATGACAAAAGTCCGCCGAGCGCAACTGAGAAATAGTTTTGTCGGGTTCGTCTTTCAGTACCACTACCTCCTGCCTGAATTTTCAGTCCTCGAAAATGTCTTGATGCCCGCCCGTATCGGCGCCCGCCCGCAGGACTCGGCGCGCCGGCGGGCACTGGAACTCCTGGCACTATTGAATCTGGAATCTTTGGCCGACAAGAACGCGGACCAGCTCTCAGGGGGCGAAAAACAACGGGCGGCCATCGGCCGGGCGCTTATCAACGAACCGCCGCTGGTCCTCGCCGATGAGCCAACGGGCAATCTTGACAGCGCCAACTCCGATGATGTTTACCGTCTCTTCCGCTCGATCAATGAACAGATGGGCATGACGTTCCTGGTCGTCACACACAATCGGGCCGTATCGGCCCAGATGGACCGCGTCCTGGAGATAGCCGATGGCCGCCTCATCAGAGACGATCTAGCCGCCTAGGGCCCGGGCTGAGCCGGCAAGCGCATAAGTGATCACTAAATCGGGTATCAACAGAGCACACGTAAGGATAGAGATGAAAGCGGCCCAACCACAAACACCAAAACCCGCCCCGCCGGAGCCCAATGCTTTACGCGAAGCGGTCGAAGCCTTCAATAAGATAAGTGAAGCCTGCTCGGGGATATTGGGCTTTGAAGAAGTCCTGGGCAATGTCCTCGATGCCGCCGTCGAATTACTGGGGCTCGACGGCGGATCTATCTGCCTGGTCACCCCCGAAAACACGCTTAGCCTGGTCGCCCACAAAGGTCTCAGCCAGGCAGCGGCAACCGATATCTTGGCGAGCCAGACCAAAGTCGGCGAATGCCTCTGCGGACAGCATTTCCAGTTCCACGCGTCCTTTCCGTTATCGTCGAGATCGGTCTGCCGCGGCGTGCTCTGCGTCTTCTCGCAAGGAAGCGAGAGACCTCTGGGTCGACAGCTACAGGTCCTGGAAATGATCACCACGATGGCGGCCATGGTCATCGAAAATGCCCGGCTTTATGAAGACAAGACCAAAAAAGAGCTGGAGATCCGTCATATATATATCGATATCTTAGCCGCGGTGACCGGCGGCAAGCTGGTGATCATGACCCCCGCAGAACTGGATACGGCGCTCGGAGAGCTGAGGGGCGCCCCGACCGCCATCGCTGAGCTGGCGGACCTGGGCCGGGGCCGGGCTTATCTACGTGAAAAGATGATGCCGCTCCTAAACCCCGGCTCGCGAGCGAACGATGCTCTGATAGCAGCGTCGGAGGCGATGACCAACGCCGTCAAGCACGGGGGCGGCGGAGAGATCTCGCTCTTTCAGCGCGACGATATCGTCCAGGCGGCCATCATCGACACCGGCACGGGGATCGACTTCCAGCTATTGCCCAAGGCGACCTTGATGTCCGGCTTCTCGACCAAACGGTCCCTGGGAATGGGCTTCGATCTCATGCTCGAATTATGCGACCGCCTCTTGCTCGTTTCCGACCGGGAAGGCACCACCATAGTTTTGGAATTCGCCCGGCAAGTTGAATAACGCCTGCTTTTGGGTATAAGCAGATATGGACAGCAAGCGCCAAATAGCTAAGGTACTCCGAAGCAAGCCAACCATCGAAGGAGCCGGGGTCCGGCTTAAACGCGCTTTCGGCTACCCTGAAGTCCCGCTTCTCGACCCTTTTTTGCTCCTGGATGACTTTCACTCCGAGGACCCGAACGATTATATAGCCGGATTCCCCTGGCATCCGCACCGGGGCATCGAGACGGTTACCTATATGCTCCAAGGTGAGGTCGAGCATGGGGACAGCCTCGATAATCAAGGCGCTATCGGAGCCGGCGATACCCAGTGGATGACAGCGGGCAGCGGAATAGTCCATCAAGAGATGCCCCGGCGCCAAGAGGGCGCCCTCCAGGGGTTCCAGCTCTGGGTCAACCTGCCGGCATCCCACAAGATGATGCCTCCTCGCTACCAGGAAGTGAAAAGAGCGGCGGTGCCCACCGTCGAAGCGGCTCCGGGAGTGAGCGTAAAAGTCATCTGCGGCGAGATCGAGGGCGCCCGCGGTCCGGTCCGGGACATCATCGCCGAGCCGAAGTACTTTGATGTCACCATGGCGCCGCAGAGCAGTTTCTCGCCGGCGGTCAACCCGGGCCACAAGGTCTTCGCCTACATCATCGCCGGGGACGGGTTCTTCGCCGACGAGGAGCCGGAACTACTCAAAGAAGAGCATCTGATCATCTTTGGGGACGGCGATAGTCTTGACATCTTGGCCGGGGAAACGGGTCTGCGGTTCCTGCTCATCTCCGGAAAGCCCATCGGAGAGCCGGTCGCCTGGCGCGGACCGATAGTCATGAACACGCAGGCTGAACTGATGACCGCCTTCCAGGAATATGAGAACGGTACTTTTATCAAAAACAACGACTAAGCGCTTTGCCGCTGCACCTCCGCTATCGTGTCGGCAGCAAAGATCGGTCCGACCGACAACCCGAGACGGGAGTAGAGTTCGGGAGGCACCCCGATGTCGGCAAGGAAGAGCCGTCCGATAGCAGCCTGCGCCGACGGCGACGCCAGTCCCGATTTCGGCAGGGCCAGTGTCAAAGTAGCATCGGCATTCACGTGCGGTTCAAAGACGCGCCCGGTGCCGGCATCCAATCCCGACGGCACATCCAGCGAGAGCTTAACGCCCGCGGCCTCATTAGCGGCCGCTATCAGGGCGGCCGTGTGCCCGATTGGCGGACCCGAGAGTCCGTAGCCGATCAGCGCGTCGACAACCAGATCCCAATCGCCATCGGCCAGCTGTGCCGCCGCTTCCTGCGCAAAGACGGGTTCAACCCCGCTCGCCCGGACGATATCGAGCTGCGCGGCCGGGGCCGGTCCCAGACTATCCTGTGAGACCAATACAGTCACATCGGCCCCCCAGTTGTGGAGATGTCTGGCCGCGGCCAATCCGCCGCCCCCATTGTTCCCGCGCCCGGCCGCTACGGCTACCTTGCTCCCCACAACCGATCCGTTCAGCAGCCGTCCCCCGAGGATCGCCAGGTTCCTCCCGGCGTTCTCCATCATCTGCAAAAGCGTCACACCGTAGACTTCGATCATCAGTCGATCGACTTCCCGCATGACTTCCGCCGTCACCGGCGGGACCTTAGCCCCTGCAACGATAAAATCCATCATATCCCGATAGTATCCCCGCTAACCGCTTGAATCCACCCGCGGCGCTAAAAAGTCATGTAATATGGAGATCGCGGTTGAACCTACTAAGGAGCCACTCGAGGATGTTCAAGCCAATCCGGAACTCACTGGTCGCCCTCTGCACAATAGCCGCTGCAACTCTCTTGAGCGCCTGCGGGGCCCAGCCGGTCGCTTACGATGATGCGGGCCTTGACGCCGAAGAGTTTACCAAGGCGCTGCCAGTCCCCCCTTTATTGAAAGATACGGACCCCCGCCCCAAACAAGCCGCTTTCGAACTGACCGCCCAGAGTGGTCCTTCACAGTTTTTTAAAGGCAAATCCACCCGCACGTTCGGTTACAACGGCCCGTATCTAGGTCCGACCATCAAGGTCACCAAGGGCGAGACGGTCAAAATCAAAGTCAATAACGAGCTGACTGAGCCGACGACTATCATGTGGCAAGGCCTTATCGCCCGCTCGGGAGCGTTGGGCGCCGCGCGCGAACTGATCGCTCCCGGTTCCTCTTGGACGACCTCCTTCGCTATCCGACAGGAGGCAGCCACGTTATGGTACCGGCCGGACCCGCTGGGCCGGGCAGGCGAGCAGCTCTATGCCGGCTTGGCCGGCGCCTTCTTAGTAGAAGACCCCGATGCGGACAAGCTCGGTCTTCCGCAGAACTACGGCCGAAACGACTTTCCCATCATCATTCAGGACCGGAAATTCAATCGCGACGGTAAGCCGGAGTACAAGTCGAGCGTCGTCTTCAGCCGAAACGGTATCTTTGGCGACCGCGCCCTGATCAACGGGGTCATCGCCCCCGTACTAGAGGTTCAGAACATAAAAACCCGGCTGCGCCTGATAAACGCCTCGAACACCAGAGTCTACAATGTCGCCCTTAGCGACGGCACACGGTTCACTCAGATCGGCGGCGGAGGCGGGCTGTTGCCCTCCGCGGTAGAAATGAAGTCTCTGGAGCTGGCCCCGGGCGAGAGGGCCGATATTATCATCGATTTCTCGAACCGGGATGTGGGCACCGAGCTATTCCTTGAAGACCCCGAGTTCAGCCTAGTTAAAATAGCCGTGACGGCCAAGGGCAAGGACGGCCCCGCAATCCCCAAACGCTTGGCCACCATCCCAAGGCTCGATCCCCGCCGGGCGGCAAAAACCGTGAAGTTTGAGCTGTCGAGCGCCGTGGCCGCGGCCGGCGAACCCAGCCTGATGATCAACGGCCAGAGCTTCGATCTAGAGCGGATCGATGCGCGGGCAGAAGCGGGAACCACCGAGATCTGGGAAATATCGAATCCGGTCCGTCGAGGCGAAAACTTCTCATCTCACCCGTTTCATATCCAGGGCGCCCGGTTTCAGGTCTTAAAGCGCAATGGGCGCGGAGCGGCGGCGAACGAACAAGGGTGGAAAGACACGATCTTCCTGCATGGCGATGATACCGTCCGATTGATCGTCGACTTCACGGAGCGCGGCCTCTTCGCCTACCACTGCAACATGCTCGAACATGAGGACGCCGGGATGATGGGGCAGTTCCGGGTCGATTGAGGCCAGATTCGATTCGCGTCTTGCAAGCAATCGCACAAGGGTTCGCATCGGCACCGCTAGATGATCCGAGTGTCCCATGGAGGAGCGACATGATCCGGCCGATAAGTGATAAGATAGCCTGACGTTTTGACCGGCACAAAGGGGTGTCGGCAGGAGGGAGCTGAGCGAGAATGAGAACCACGACGCTCACGCGCCAGTATCAACTCGCTATCGGCTTGGTTGCTGTTCTATCGATTATCTCTTTCCTGACCCTGCAGCAACTGATCAAAACCCAACTGACCGCCGCCGACGTCGTCAATGTCAGCGGCCGGCAACGCATGCTCTCGGAAAAAATCGCGTTGACGGGCCTGGCCCTGATCCACGCAGCCGATGATGCTGAGCGAGACAGTCTCCGCTCAGAGCTTAAAGTTGCCAGTAAGCTGATGAATGACTCAGCCAATGCTCTTTTTTACGGCGGCACGGTCACTAGCCCCCCCGAAAGCCACGTCTTGCCCGAACTAAGGTCGGAGGACATCCGGTCTATCTACCTGGAAAAGCCGACTTTGCTAAGAGAGCAGACAAAGAACTATCTCAGCCACGCCGATTCATTGGTGGCGGCCGATTCTTCGGAGTTGCGTCCCGGCAACACCCACGCAACGGCCCTGCAAAAGACAGCGCCCGCCCTGCTGACCTCCTTCAATAGGGTAGTTGCGGCCCATGCCGCTAAAAGCCGCCGAGATATCGAACAACTGCGATACATCGCTCTCGGCATCCTGCTGGTCACGCTGACCGCTCTACTGCTCATCTGCTACTTGGTCTTTCGCCCGACCGTCGATCTCGTTGAGGAAGAAGCAAAGGAACTGGAGAAGGCGAATAGACAACTGTACCGGCTCTCGTCGATCGACGGCCTGACCGGAGTCGCCAATCGTCGCAATTTCGATGAGTTCTTGGAAAACGAATGGCGCCGCGGGCTGCGGGATTCGGCCCCGGTCACGGTCATCATGGCGGACATCGATTTTTTCAAGGCGTTCAATGACAGCCTCGGGCACCAAGCGGGAGACGAATGCCTCAAAGCCATAGCGGCCGTCATCGCCGAAGCCCTGAAACGCCCTGGTGATCTAGTGGCCAGATATGGCGGGGAAGAATTCGTTGCCGTCCTCCCCGGCACCGAGTTGACCGGCGGCCGGGAGGTGGCCGAGACGCTTCGGGCCCGAGTCGAAGAGATCGGGATAGCTCACCCGGCCTCGGAGATAGGCCCTACTACCACCATCAGCCTGGGAGTCGCCTGTGTCGTCCCCGACAAGTCGACCTCCCCGCGCGACTTGGTTCACCAGGCGGACCAGTCCCTATACCTGGCCAAGGCGGGCGGACGTAACCGCGTCGTCGCCTTTGAAGAAAAAGGCATCAAAACCTGACATGCGCGCCGCGGTTTACTATAAGAACAGCGACGTCCGAATAGAAGAACGCCCCCGTCCGGATATCGGCCCGGGCGAATTGCTGATCAAAGTCGAAGCCAGCGGCATCTGCGGGACTGATGTCCTGGAGTGGTATCGGATCCACCGGGCGCCGCTTATCCTGGGACACGAGATAGCCGGGACTATCGCCGAGGTCGGCCCGGGAATCTCAGAATTCGCGCTCGGCGACCGGGTAGCCGCCGCCCACCACGTTCCCTGCCATACCTGCCACTACTGTTTGAGCGGGCACGCGACTGTCTGCGAGACCCTGCGAACGACGAACTTCGATCCGGGCGGCTTCGCCGAGTATCTCCGTTTGCCCGCCCTCAATGTAGACCGGGGCGTCTTCCGCCTCCCCGATGAAGTCGGTTTCGATGAAGCCACCTTCATCGAGCCCTTAGCGTGTGTCGTCCGCGGCCAGCGCGCCGCCCGTTTCAGTCCAGGGCAAACCGTTCTCGTCATCGGCAGCGGCATGGCCGGGTTGCTCCACGTGCAATTAGCCGCGGCCCAGGGGGCCGGCCGAATATTCGCCGTCGATATCTCAGACTACAAGCTGGCCGCTGCTAAAAAAGCCGGCGCCGACGAGGCCTTTGACGCACGCGTTGATATCCCGGCCAGGATCCGGGAACAAAACGATGGCCGCCTAGCCGACCAGGTGGTCCTCTGTGCCGGAGCGGCCTCGGCCGTAGACCAGGCGATGGCATCAGTCGAGCGCGGTGGCACCGTTCTCTTCTTCGCGGCGACGAAAGACGGGGTGCGCATCGAGAAGCCTATCAATGAGATCTTCTGGCGCAACGAGGTCACCCTGACGTCTTCATATGCCGGCGATCGCGACGACCACATGACCGCACTGAAGCTGATCGCCGCCGGGCGGGTCAAGGTATCCGA
>DAOUYN010000040.1 GCA_030666075.1 Actinomycetes bacterium
AAGGTCAGGAGCTGGGTTTCGATTGACCGCCCTGGTTCGCTCCGCCGCCTCCGCCACCGCCACCGCGTCGGCGACGATTGCGACTTCTCTTCTGGCCGCTCCCGCTGCGGTTGCCGCCTTCCGGACGCCCTTGACCTTCACGGCCGCGCCCCGGCTTCGCCTCTTGCGTACCGGCCTTCGCGCCTTGGGTGCCGGTCTTTGTGCCTTGCGTGCCGGATTTGGCGCCTTGAGTGCCCGGTTTCCGATCTCGACCACGCGGCTTTGAGCCCTGAGAAACAGGCTTGCCATCCTTGTCGCGGCGCGGGCCTTGTCGGCGGCGCTTGTCGGGGCCGCTGCTCGTCAATACTTGAGCTGGATCCTTCTTCGGTGCGGCGGCTTCACGGCGTTTTTGCATCTCGGCCTGATCGAAAACGTCTTCAACGTCGCTGAGCGGGACCTCAGTGACCTCGCCGTTGTCGTCCCTGATCTTCAGTATTTCCTTGACGGGGTTTTGATGGACAACGCAACCACAGTGTCCGGAGCAGGTTTCCACGCACTTACCCTTACCGGGAGCCCGTTTGTTGAAGTCTTTGTAGGCTTCATACTCATACTGCAGGCAACACATCAGCCGCCCGCAGACACCGGATATCTTAATGGGGTTGAGCGAGAGGTCCTGCTCTTTGGCCATCCTGATAGAGACCGGATTGAGATCGTCAAGCCACATGGAACAGCAAAGATTCTGACCGCAGTGGCCAAAACCCCCGACCATCTTGGCCTTGTCGCGCACGCCGATCTGCCGCAGCTCGATGCGGGCTTTGAAATGCGCGGACAGGTCTTTGACGAGATCCCGAAAGTCGACCCGGTTCTCGGCCGTGAAATAGAAGGTCATCTTATGGCCGTCGATGGCCCGCTCGACCTGGAAGAGCTGCATGGCGAGCTTGAGTTCGTCGATCCGCCCTTTGCCGTACGAAAATGCTTCGGCTTCCTTGGCGCGGTTCTCCTCGAGCCTGGCGAGATCGTCCTCGTTGGCCCGACGAACGACCTTCCGGAGCGGCTGGGAGATATGCTCTTCCTCCAGCTTGACGGTGGCCTCTTCGACCTCGCCCATCTCTGTCCCCTTTTGAGTTCTGACTACGACGTGGTCGCCGGGGAGAAGCGACAGTCCATCGGGATCGAAATGATATATCTTACCAAGTCGCCTAAAGACGACACCAACAACTTCTTGCATTTATCTAACCACCTAACCGCTGGACCGGTACGCCGACCGCAGCGGATCTCATATCGTAAAGAACAGATTCTCCAGGGCCATCAGCGGATTTACATTCTGGTCAATCCGCCGACCGGCCATCTCTATCCGAGTCAGCGCCCGGGCCACTCTGGCCCTCGTGTTACCTTCGCCGGGGGCGCGCTCAAGGATGAGATCACTATTCGTTATGAATTTTTTATCAGCATTTTCATTAATAAGCAATACGTCACGGAAGATTGCCGCCGTAAAAACCAGCGCGTGATGGTAGACAGCCCGCTCACGACGGGCTGAATCGCGCTTATGTCCGGCGATGATCTTCTTCTTGACGCCGGCGCTGAGCTTGCCCGGACCGCCGGCATAACCTTCCATTTTGGCCAGCTCGTCTTCTTGGTTCTTCTTCAAACTTTCGCCATCGGCCTTAGCCGCTTCGGATATCTCAACGGCCAGGGCGACCCGATCTCGAATGCTCCGCTTCTCGCTCAAGAGCACCTCGACCATCCGTTCGCGCAGATCAAGGAAAGTGCCTGAGGCGATCTCGATCGCGTCACCGACCATCCCGCGGGCCAATTTGGCCGCCAATCTGGCTCTATCGGGATCGAGCCCGTGCTGATTGACGAGGATGTCTTGGACGATATCTCCGCTGAGCGCTCCAAAGCGGACCCGCTGACATCGGGAGGCGATCGTCGGCAGGACCTGTCCGGCATCGTCCGCGACGAGAATAAAGACGACGTTCCCGGGAGGCTCCTCCAATGTTTTAAGTAGCGCGTTCGCGGCTTCCGGCCCGAGCACTTGGGCGTCATCGATGACCGCTACCTTGTACTGGTCGGACTGCTGTTTGAGATTTACGGCGTGCAATAAGTCCATCACTTGCCCGCGCAGTATCGTCCGGCTGCCTTCGGGCGCCAGATAATGAAAGTCCGTGTGGGTGTGATTGAGGATGGCCCGGCAAGATGAACAGGTGCCGCAGGCCGACTTGCAGTTGAGGGCGGCGGCAAAGACTTTGGCCGTGGTGGCCTTACCGACACCGCGGGGTCCGAAGAAAAGATAGGCATGGGCCGGCCGCCCGAGTTCGATTATCCGATCGAGTCGCTCAAGTGTCTCGTCGTGGCCTTTGATCCGTCCCCATAACATCCTAGTGCGAGTCTAAAGGACGCGGTCTACGGCGGCAATAACCCGGCGGTGGACTTCGTCTACCGGGTCGCGACCGTCTATGATGACAAACCGCTCGGCAAATCTGACGGCCAGATCCTCGAAACCCGCCTCGACCATCTTATGGAACTGGAGGCTCTCTTGTTCGAGGCGGTCGAGTTCGCGCCCGACTGTCCGGCCCAGGCCGGTTTCGGCCGGTACCCTAAGAAGGATGGTCAGATCCGGGAGGAGCCCGCCCGTCGCCCATTGGTTGACGGACATCACTGTCTGAAAATCCAAACCGCGGGCGTAGGCTTGATAGGCCAAGCTGGAATCGACGTAGCGGTCGCAGACGACGACGCGGCCGGCTTCCAGGCCGGGCCGGATGACATCATTGACGTGTTGGGCCCGGCTGGCCGCGTAGAGGAGGGCTTCCGATATGGGCACCATCCCTTTTAATTCCGGGTCGAGTAAGACGGACCGCACCCGTTCGCCGACCGGGGTTCCCCCGGGCTCGAGGGTCTTAAGCGGAGAACGTCGTCTCTTGAGGAGCCAGTTTTCCAGTAAGTTTATCTGGGTCGTCTTGCCGCAACCCTCGACCCCCTCGAAAGTTATAAACAGTCCGGCCATAGGGCGCTCCTCCCCTGAGAATCTATACCTACCACCAACGGCATCCCTTTTAGCTCGAGGCGCCTGACGGCCTCCGGGCCGAGATCATCATAGGCGACAACGGCCGCCTCGACGATAAATTGTGATAGATAAGCGGCGGCGCCGCCAGTGGCGGTTAGATAAATAGAGCCGGTAGCCGCGATAGCCGCCCGGGTCGCGGCGGAACGATTTCCCTTGCCGATCATAGCGCGCACACCATATTCGAGTAGCAGCGGTGTGAACGGATCCATCCGGGCCGAAGTCGTCGGGCCGATCGAACCGATGACCGCCCCGGGCGGGGGCGGCGCCGGCCCGGCATAATAAAGTGTCTGGCCCCGAAGGTCGACGGGTAGGTCCTCTCCGGCCTCCAGGGCCCGGCAGAGGCGCTTGTGCGCCTGATCGCGGGCCGTATAGACAATACCGCTCAGCGAGACGACATCTCCGGCCTGAAGGCTTTCAATGGCATCCGCAGTGAACGGCGTGGAGATCTCTTTTATCTCAATGGTCGGGCGGCTCACAATTCCCCGGCCGCCGAGCGCAGTTGGTTACAGGAGATATTGACGGCCACGGGCAGGCAGGCCATGTGGGTAGGCCCGACATCGACAGCCACGCCCAGCGCGGTCGCCGCCCCGCCCAAGCCCGCCGCGCCGATCCCGAGCTCATTTACTTCCTTGAACAGTCTTTCTTCGAGCGCCCGGGCCGCCGGATCTTTGGAAAGCTCTCCGATGTTTCTCAGTAAAGTCTTCTTGGCTCCCAGAGCGACCGAATCGAAACTGCCGCCGATGGCGACACCGATGATGAGCGGCGGACAGGCATTGACTCCGGTCTCGCCAACGGAGGCGACGACAAAGTCGGCTATCTCGTCCTCACTGGCGGTCGGGCGCATCATTTTCAGGTGACAGGCATTATCGCTACCGCCGCCTTTAGGCATGACGGTCAAGCGCAACGCGTCCCCGGGGACTAAGTCGATATAGACCTTGGCCGGCTGTTCTTTTTCCGGCTCGGCGCGGGCGCTCAAAGCATGGCGGATGACGGACTGGCGCAAATGGCCCTGCTCGTAGCCGGCAATGACGCCGGCCTGGATGGCCTCAACGAGCGGCCCGTCAAAATCGACATTTTGACCGACTTCGGCAAAGACGGTGATATAGCCGCAGTCCTGACAAAGAGGCAGCCGGCTCTCTCTGGCCGTCTCGATGTTTGCCAGTAGCTGCTCGATAGCCGAACGGGCGCTCGGATTCTTCTCGACGGCCAGGGCTTGCTGGAGGTGTTTTTTGACATCGGAGCGGGCCTCGAAGTTGGCCTCGAGGCACAAGGCGGCCGTCAGTTCTTTTACTTCATCGACGCGCACCAGGCGGCCGATGGGTTATACCCCGCCCTCTTGCAGCATTTCTCGAACGGCCCGGGCCGACACCGCCAGGGCATCGGTCTCCGCGGCGCTCAATTCCATCTCGACTATACGCTCGGCGCCGCCCGCCCCGAGCACCGTCGGCAGGTTCAAATATATATCTTGCTGGCCGTACTCGCCGCGGGCATATGAACAGACCGAGAAGACACGCTTCTCATCGCGGATGATCGATTGGAGCATCAGGCTGATGGCGGCGCCGGGTCCGTAAGCGGCGCTCCCTTTTTTGAGCAAGCCCACTATCTGGGCGCCGCCCACCCGGGCGCTCTCGGCGGCCTGTGACAGCTCTGTTTCGGATAAAAGATCGCTAAAAGCGACGCCGCCGGCCGCGGCCCGGCTGGTCACCGGAACCATCTCATCTCCGTGCGCGCCGATGACGACGGCATCGGTCGACGCCCGCGCCACCTGGGCCGCTTCGGAAAGAAAGTAGTTGAAGCGTCCCGAATCCAGCAGGCCGCCCATGCCCATGATCCGCTCGGTCGGCCCGCCCAGTTCCTGCCAGGTCAGATGAGTCATGATGTCGAGCGGATTGGTGACAACTATAACGATGGCCCCGGACGCGTATTTTTTTATATGGCCGGTGGTGCTGCGGATGATAGCGGCGTTCTTGTGGAGCAGATCGAGACGGGTCATCCCGGGCTGACGGGGGAGTCCGGCGGTAACGACCACTATATCGGCGCCGCTCAGAAGGGCAAAATCGTCCCCGCCAGTCACCTTCGTGTCGTTGCCGATGATGGCCAGGGATTGGCTCATATCGAGGGCCCGCCCCTCGGCCAACCCTTCGACGATATCCAGCAAGACGATATCGGCGGCCCCGCTCATGGCCGTGAAAAGGGCGGCATTGGAACCGACATTGCCGCTGCCGATGATAACTACTTTTGGTCGCTCGATACTCATAACGACGCCTATTGTACCTAGAAAGTTACAGGGAGTTCCAGGGACACTTAGAGTTCCAGGGACACGTACCTAATTATTGTCTACCGAAGGAATTAGGTACGTGTCCCTGGAACTCCCTACCGAAGGAATTAGGTACGTGTCCCTGGAACTAATGGTATTTGCGGCGGAGCAGTTCGGGGATGGCTACCGCATCGCGGAGGATATCGGAGTCGATGAACTTGGACATGTCGACCGTGAACTCGACAGTCCCGGCGGCCGAGACATCGGCCTCGACGAGGATCTCGCCCTGGAAGACGGCCAAGCTCGTGCCCAGACACATTTCGTCGCCGCACGGACCGACGTCGGAGGCGCAGATGATGAGGTGGGCCTGGTTATATGACCGCTCTATCGCCAACTCCTTGATGGCCTCCAATTCGAGCAGGGAGATCGCATTGGTTTGCATGAGCATCACCCTGGGGCGAAGCTCGCGGGCGCGCAGATCTATCGCCGGGTCGTAAGCCTGACGCTCGGTCAGGACCATTGTCGGCCCGAGGCTGGTGTTGATCACTTTGGTGCCGCCGGGCTCGACGGAATCGCCGACCATGCCGCCGGGATCGATGCACGCCGACTGGACCGGTTTACCGGGGCCTAGCGCTAAATGCCCCGTGAGGACTTCCAGGTGATGACGGCGCGCACCGTCGCAGAGGAGTTCGAGAGCGGCGCCTTCATCATCGGTGGGTCCGAGAAAATCATGGCTGAAACAGATGAGATCGCTCCCGGCTTGGCCGGCTTGATCCATGACAGTTTCTATTTGGAGGAGATTCTCCGCGAGCACTCCAGTCGGGCGGTATTGGGCCAGACTGACCTGGGTCAAGATTTCTTCGCTTTTGCTTTTTTCCGGTACTCTTCCTTGGTCACGCACTGCGGATCAAGACAGATCTCCCAAGGGCGGCGGCCTTTACTGACTACCTTTATCTTCGGTGAACTGCACTCGTCGCAAGTCGTTCCCAAGGCGATGACATCGCCATACTGCGGCAGCGGGTAAGACGTCTTACAGTCCGGATATTTTGAGCAACCGACGAACCGCTTCTTGCTCTTTTTGGCCCGGATTATCCGCAGAGGCTCGCCGCAATTGGGGCAGGCGCCGACTGTGCGGCTGTCCTGGATACCTTCACGGATCTCAGCCCCGACGGCCTCGGAATTCTTCATCAGTTCCGCCATCACATCGCCGAACATCTCCCGGGAACGGCCGACCACATCGTCCCTGGTCATGTTCCCCTCGCAAATATTGTCCATATCCGCTTCGAGCTTGGCTGTCATCTCGGGCGAAGAGATGGCGGCGGCGTGTTTCTTAAGCGAAGAGGAAACGGCCATGCCAAGATCGGTCGGGACGATCGGGTCGCTATGCATATAGCTGCGACTATAGAGGTTCTGGATGATCGCATGGCGGGTGGCCTTGGTTCCCAAGCCCAGCTTCTCCATCTCCTGGATAAGCCCGCCCTGGCTATACCGCCCCGGAGGCTGCGTCTCTTTCTCTTCGACAGTCCGCTCGACGAGCGAGACCTTCTGGCCTTCCTTGAGGTCGGGAAGGAGCTCGTCCTTTTTCTTCGAATAATGATAGTACCGAAGCCAGCCGTCTTCCACGACCCTTGAGCCGCGAACGAAGAATGGCTCGCCCTCGACGTCGATATCGATACGCATCGACTCAGATTTGGAGATGGGGGCCAATGTAGCCAAGAAGCGCCTCACGATAAGTTCGTATATCTTCCAATCAATACCGGTAATGCGGGTCTTCGAGGCGGCCGCCGTCGGATGGATAGGCGGATGGTCCGTGGCCTCTTTCTTGCCCCGGGTCGGCGTCAGCTCGCCCTGGGCCGCTATTTCCTTGGCCAGACCCCCGATATCCTCGGCGCCGCTGATATTTTCCAGGATCTCGTGTAGCGGCAACGACTTCGGATAGACGGTGTTGTCGACACGCGGATATGAAATGAAACCTTCCATATATAGACCTTCGGCTATCCGCATAGCATTAGCGGG
>DAOUYN010000043.1 GCA_030666075.1 Actinomycetes bacterium
GGCAAGCTCGCCCTGGACAGTCGCCGGCAGCCCGTCATCGTCGGTGAGGAGCACGGCTGAAGACAGCGGGTCGTGCTCGGCTTGGGCGATCATGTCGGCAGCGATAAACGCGGCCGGCGCCCGGCCATCGGCGACGATGACTACCTCCGTCGGCCCGGCGATCATATCTATATCTACCTGGCCGATTACCAGACGCTTGGCAGTCGCTACATATATATTGCCCGGCCCCGTTATCTTATCGACCGCCTTGATCGTGTCGGTCCCATAGGCCATGGCCGCCACTGCTTGAGCGCCGCCGACCCGATATATTTCATCGACCCCGACGATAGCGGCGGCGGCCAGGACATAGTCACTGAGCGGCCCATCGGGACCCGGAGGCACGCAAAGCGCTATCTCTTCGACGCCGGCCAGCTTGGCCGGGATGGCGTTCATCAAGACTGAAGACGGATAGCTCGCCCGCCCGCCGGGGATATAGAGCCCCGCGCGCGAGACAGGCGTTACCCGTTGTCCAAGCGTCGCTCCATCGATATCGATGCTCCAGGTCTTGGGCAGCTGCCGCTCGTGAAAGTCGGTGATCCTTCGCGCGGCCAGCTCTAAACTGTCCTTGACCTCCCCGGGGATGGCGGCCAGAGCCGACTTGATCTCGGAGAGGGGCACCCGGAATTCCTCAGGTCTTAAAGAGACGCGATCGAATCTCTCGGTGTAGTCAGCGAGAGCCTCATCGCCGCGGTCGATGACATCGGCGATGATCGAGCGGACCGTCGCCGCGATCGCCTCGTCTTCGGCCGCCAGCCCCCGCCCGGCTAGGGCCGTTTCTATCCCATCACTTGTCAGTCTCTTGACTTCAATCATTATTTCTCAACCGTTCTACCAGCTCGTTTATTGTCGCCGATTTTATTTTATAACTAACATAGTTGGCAATCAGGCGGCAACTGACCGGCGCTATCTCGTCGAGCTCGACGAGACCGTTATCTGCCAGTGTCCGCCCGGTCGCGGTCAGGTCCACTATCTCGTCAGCCAACCCGACGAGCGGAGCCAGCTCCATCGAACCATACAGCTTGATTATCTCGGCCTGGCGGCCGCAGCGCTCGAGGTAATCGGCCGCCACTTTCGGATATTTGGTGGCGATCCGGCGCGGACCGTTCTCCCGGAGCGCCGCTTGGGCCCCGCCGGAGGCATCGGCCCGACCGGCCAAGACGAAGCGACAGGCGCCGATACCCAGATCGAGTAGTTCGAAAATATCGTAATCGCCTTCCATCAAGGTGTCGCTGCCGACAAAACCGATATCGACGGCGCCCCATTCGACGAACGTCGGAACGTCCGTTGCCCGACAGATCACATACTCGGCATCGGCGGTCTCCAAGCGCAACCGCCGCCCGGGATCCGACAGCGGCGCCGTATCGAACCCGACGTCACTTAGCTGCCGAATAACCGGCTCCAGCAAAGATCCCTTCGACACCGCGATCTTTAACTTGCTCATCGCCCGCCGCCGCCTTGAGCCAGGGCGCTCTCCAGGCGCTCCAACCCCAGCGCGAACCCCGCGGCCGGGGCATCGTAGCCGAACTCGGCCAGCAGGTTATCGTAGCGCCCGCCGCCGCCTAGAACCGCGCCCAGTGCCGGTGTATAAGCTTCAAAGATGATGCCGGTGTAATAATCAAAATCGCGGACGATGCCGAGATCGAGGATGACTCGATCAGCCGCTCCGGCGGCCGCCAGCGCTTCGTAGACCTGCCGCAAACCGGCCAGGACCTCCGAGCCGCCGCGGCGCTCTCCCAGGGCCTCCGCCCGGTCCAGGACTTGTGCACCGCCGCTGAGACCCGGCAGTAAGAGCAGATCGGCCGTTGTCGCTTCATCAAGGTCCAGCCGCTTGACGATCTCTTCGTAACGGACAAGATTCCGCCCGGCCAGGGCTGCCCGGAGACTGTCCTTCTCCTCGCCGCCCAACTCGAGTTTGTCTAGGACCCGGCCCAAAAAGTCTATCCGTCCCAATCCGACTTTGAAATCCTTGAGGCCGGCCGCCAATAAGGTCTCGATGAAAAGCAAGACTATCTCGGCGTCATCGTCGGGGGAGCCGCCGCCGATGCGCTCGACACCGGCCTGCCAAAACTCCCGGGGTTGTCCTTGTTTCGAAGAGTGCTCGCGAAAGACATTGGCGATGTAGTAGAGGCGGTGCGGTTCATCCTCGCGCGCCAGGCGCTGGGCCACGACCCGGGCGATCGATGTGGTCATCTCGGGGCGCAACGCCAACAGGCGACCATCGGTGCCCATAAAACGGACCATCTCCCCCCGAAGTGCCGTGCCCGTCTCGACTGCCAAGTTATCGTAGAACTCAAATGAAGGGCTGATGACCTCGCCATAGTCGCGCGCCTCAAAGGCCGTCCGCAGACGCCCCTCTAAAGCCCGACGCTTTTGGGCCCGAGCCGGCAAAATATCCCAAAGTCCTTCCGGTACGGCCGGATCCATCAAATCACGCTTAGAATCGATTGTGCCCTCCTAACTTTACTACATTAACGCATTAAAGCGTTGGACTTGGATATTGTCAAGGGGGTAGGTCTGGTCAGGCAACCGTCACTGAGCCGTCCCCCAGGAGGCCGCTCAGTTCGCCGATGATCCGTCCCGTCCCGGCGACCCGAAAGTCTCCGGAGAACTTGAGAGTGGTCAGCTTCTTGCCTTTGTTGAGACGCAAGAACACCTCGGCATCGCCCGGATGGGAGCGAAGAACCCCCTGGAGCTTGGCTATCAGGTCCTTGCTGAGGCGATCGCCGCCTACTTGAAGGTAGATAGCCTGGGGAAGAGTATTTTCGGTCATCTCGAGCACCTGGACGTTCTGGGCGATCAGTTTGACCTCGCCTTCCTTGACATCGAGACGTCCTTTTATCTTGACGACAGCGTCATCGACGATGATCGCCCGATGCTTGTCTAAAACGTTTGGGAAGATCACGACCTCGATAGAACCTTCCAGGCCCTCGATGACGATAAAGGCCATATTATCGCCTTTGCGGGTGACTTTCCGGCTGATCTTAGACACCATGCCGCCCAAGGTCACGGTCGCGCCGTCCGCTTTCTCGCGGGCCACACTGATAGGCGTGGTCTGGGCCGAAAGGACATGGGCGAACGCCAGTAGGGGGTTGTCGCTGACATAGAGACCGAGCATGTCCTTTTCGAAAGCCAGCATCTCGGGCTTGGCCAACTCATCTTTGGCCGCCGCCGGCCACACCGGTTTTTGCGGGGTCGCCCGGTCTTCGTCCGCTCCGCCTCCGCCAAAGAGGCTGAACTGGCCGGACTCCAGTTCTTTCCGACGCTTGTTGCCCGCGTCGACCGCCTGCTCGAAGGTGGACAAAAAGAACTTGCGGCTGGCCCCAAGGGAATCGAATGCCCCGCCTTTGATCAGACTTTCCAGCGCCCGCTTGTTGAGGGACGCGCTATCGACCCGCTCGCAAAAATCGACCAGCGATACGAACGGCCGCTCCCCGCGCGCCTCGATGATCTTCTCGATGGCCCCGCTGCCCGCGTTGCGCACGGCGGCCAGACCGAAGAGTATCTGCGAGTCGACCGCGGTAAACTCGCTGAAACTCTCATTGACATCGGGCGGGCGGACTTCGATATCAAGGCGGCGACACTCGTTGACATAGAGAGCGACCTTATCCTTGTTGTCCATGATGCTGGTCAGCAAAGCGGCCATAAACTCGTGGGGGTAATGTGCCTTCAAGTACGCGGTCTGATAGGAAACTACCGCGTACGCGGCGCTATGACTTTTATTAAAACCATACCCGGCGAAATGATTGACAAGGTCGAAGACCTTTCCCGCCGTCTTCTTTTCGATACCGTTGGCTTGGGCGCCGCTGATAAACTTCTCTTTCTGCTCGGCGAGGACCTCAGCTTTCTTTTTGCCCATGGCTTTACGGAGGATATCGGCCTCACCTAGTGAAAACCCGGCCATATCCGTCGCCACCCGCATGACCTGCTCCTGGTAGACGATGATCCCATAGGTGTCCTTCAGGAATGATTCGAGCATCGGGTGCGGGTACGCTATCTCTTTGCGCCCGTGCTTACAGTCGACGAAGTCCTTGACCATCCCCGACTGCAGCGGGCCCGGCCGATAGAGGGCCAGCAGGGCCACTATGTCGTGGAAGGCGGTCGGCTCCAGATCCCGGACTAGGGCGCGCATGCCGGAACTCTCTAGCTGAAAGAGGCCGATCGTATTGCCCGACTGGAGCAACTCATAGGTCTTTTCATCGTCAAGCGGCAACTCGTCTATGTCTATCTTGACTCCATGGTTCCGCTCTATGCCGGCCAAAGCGTCACCGATGACCGTCAGAGTCCGCAAGCCAAGGAAATCCATCTTCAACAGGCCGATGTCGGTGATGGTGTCCATCGACCCTTGGGTCACCACTTCCGTGGTCGGCTTTTTTTGGATAGGAATATAGTTGGGCAGGGCATCCTTGGCGATGACGACGCCGGCGGCGTGGATAGAATCCTGGCGGATCATCCCCTCGAGCGCCTTGGCCGTATCGATGACTTTTTGAGTCACTTCGTCGGTAGCATAGGCCTCTTGGAGTTCAGCCGATTCGAGCGCGGTATCCAAGGTGGTGCCAGGTATTTCTGGTACCATCTTGGCTATCTTATCGACCACGCCGTAGGGGATGGCAAAGACACGACCGGCGTCACGGATAGCCGCGCGGGCCGCCATGGTGCTAAAAGTGATTATCTGCGCTACCCTGTCTTCTCCATACTTGTCGACGACATAGCGGATGACCTCGTCACGGCGGACATAACAAAAGTCTATATCGATATCTGGCATGCTCACCCGCTCGGGATTGAGAAACCGTTCGAAAAGCAGATCGTGCTCGAGCGGATCGATATTGGTGATGCCTAAAGCATAGGCAACTATGCTGCCGGCGGCCGACCCGCGGCCGGGCCCGACCCGGATGCCGTTTTCTTTAGCGAAACGGATGAAGTCCCAGACGATCAGAAAATAGCCCGAGAAGCCGGTGGTCTTGATGACATCCAGTTCATGGACGAGCCGCTCCTCTATTTCCGGGCCGATCTGATCGTAGCGGCCGGCCAGGCCCTCGCGGCAGAGCGATTCGAGCTGCGTCTCGAGGGTATGTCCTTTCGGGACCTCGCACTCGGGTAGGAGTATCTTGCCCAGTTCGAGTTCTACATTGCACGCCTCGGCGATCGCCAGACTATTGGCCAAAGCCTCCGGCCGCTCGGGAAAGACGGCAGCCATCTCCTCGCCGGACTTCATGTAGAACTCTTCGGTGCTGAACTTCATCCGACCTTCTTCTTCCATGGTCGAACCCGTCTGTATGCAAAGGAGGACATCGTGGGACACACTGTCCTCGCGCTTCAAATAATGAACGTCGTTTGACGCGATCAGGCCGATACCGAGAGCATCGGCTATCTCTATCAGCCCGGTATTTATCTTCTTCTGCTCGGGGATGCCGTGGTCCTGTATCTCTATGTAGTAGTTGCCCTCGCCAAATAGTTTTGAATAGGCCGCCGCCGTGGTTTTGGCCTCTTCATTGAGATTCGCCAAGACCGACCGCGCTATCTGGCCGGACATGCACCCGGAAAGGGCGATCAGCCCTTCGTGGTACCGCTCCAGCAGTTCCCAATCGACCCGCGGCTTGTAATAGAAACCGTCGAGAAAAGCATAGGAGACCAAATGCATCAGGTTCCGGTATCCGGCATTGTCTTTGGCCAGGAGCGTCAAGTGCGTATTGGCCGATTCCTTGCTGACATTCTTGTCGAAACGACTGCCCGGAGCCACGTAGACCTCGCAACCCAAGATCGGCTTGACCCCGGCCTTCTTCGCCTTTTGATAAAACTCGACGCAGCCGTACATCACCCCATGGTCGGTCAGGGCAACCGCCCCCATCTTCAGTTCCTGGGCGCGGGAAACTAGACCGTCGAGGCGGCAGGCGCCGTCGAGCATGGAGAACTCAGAGTGGTTATGCAGATGGACAAAGTCGGCCACGCCCTAGACCTTCGTGCGATCTAAGACGATCCGATAGCCGTCGGCCCCGTAGCTGAGATAACGCTTGACGCGACTGATCGTGGCCGTGCTGGCTCCGGTGGACTCGGCGATCACCGAATAGCTTTCCCCTTCGTCGAGCTTGCGGGCGACATCGAGCCGCTGGGCGATCGACTTCAGTTCAGCGATCGTGCAGACATCCTCAAAAAACTGATAGCACTCATCTTCGTCTTTGAGGCTCAGAATAGCCTCGAACAGGTAGTCCACCGCCGGTGATTTGAGTCGCTCGTCCAAAAGAACTCCTTAGTGAAATCAGGAAAGAACTCGTTGTATTGTCGCTATCTTATTATTAAATCCGGGGGTGGCTTAGTCAAGAATAAAAGAGCGTCAATTATCAGTAAGCAAAGTATCCAGCATCGCCTGATTGTACCCGACGACGACCTCATCATTGACGATGATAACCGGGACCCCTTGTTGGCCGCTGACGTCTAGCAGCTCTTCGCGGACCTCCGGGTCTCCTTGCACGTCTTTCTCGTCGTATCCAAAGCCCTTCTCCCGCAGATGTTCCTTTGCCTGAAGACAGAACGGGCATGTTGTTTCGGTGTAAATGACTACGCGTTTCTCCATAGCTTTTCTTTTCCCGCGTATCCCGGAGATTCTCAATACATCTACCTTTTTTTGCTTTTACGCGCCCGCCCCTATAGTCTTCGGAACCATGAACGCAAAGAAACTTTGGTTATGGCTGCCGGCTCTGGCCTGGATGAGCATCATCTTCTATCTCTCATCCCAGACCGGGCCGGGCGGGCCGGAGTGGCAGGCGGTCGTCTTCCACATCGTCGCCTATTCGTTGCTGGCCTCCCTATTGTGGCTAGGCCTGCGCGGGACGACTGAAGTGTCCAGGCTGTCGGCCGGGTTCATCGTCGTCACGCTGACTATGCTTTACGGGATATCGGATGAATGGCACCAATCTTTCACGCCCGGGCGAATGGCCGATCCTTACGATGTGATGGTCGATACGGTCTCAGCGGTCGGAGCCGTGCTAGTCTTGATAGTTATCTCGACCCGCTTAAGAAAAGACGCTCAGATAGAGTCCTAGATCTCGTCGTAGCGCTCTTCGAGATCTTCGAACTTGGCGTATTCCTGAAGGAAAGCCAGCTTGACCATGCCGGTCGGGCCGTTGCGATGCTTGCTGATGATTACCTCCGCTTTGCCTTGATCTTCGGTATCCGGATGGTACACCTCGTCGCGGTAGATGAACATGACGAT
>DAOUYN010000107.1 GCA_030666075.1 Actinomycetes bacterium
AAGGTCAGACGGGCCGGGAGACAAAGGTCGAAAAGACCATTAAAGAAATCCGGTCATCCCTGCTCATGAATGAAGACCACACGGAAATAGCGGTCAAAGAGTGGGACCCGGCGAAGACGACTGAGAGCATTAAAGCCCTGAAAATCGAGGCGCGGTTGTCGGAATTCACCACAAAACTCAGTACCGCCAGGAACAATCGCCGCCACAATATCGCTTTGGCTACCGGTAAGATCAATGATATCTACGTCAAACCGGGGGCGGTTTTCTCGTTTAACGAGGTAGTCGGCTCTCGCACCAGCGGTAACGGTTTCATGAACGCCCCCGTCATCTCCGGCGGAAATCTCGTGCCGGGTATCGGAGGCGGGATCTGCCAGGTAGCGACGACACTCTATAATGCGGCCATGGAGACCGGCCTCCCGGTGGTGGAGCGTTCGTTGCATTCCAATTATATCGGCAGCTACCCGGATGGGCGGGACGCGACGGTAGTCGACGGAGTCATCGACTTGAAGTTCCGAAACGATACCGGCGGCCACCTCTTGCTCCGCGGAGAAGTTCGAGACGCTGATGTCGTCTTCTGGGTCTATGGCCCGAAAACCGGCCGCAAGGTCACATTTAGCGCCCCGTCGATTTATAACTATACGGGATTCGCGACCAAGGTCGAGACGGATACGGCGTTGCCGTCCGGCGCCAGAGTCAGGAAGCAGTCCGGAGTCTCGGGTCGCACGATCACGGTGACGCGAAAGGTCACTAAGGACGGCAAAACGCTGATAGATGAGGAAACGACGAGCCGCTACTTGCCTCGTCAAGAACTGATAATGGTTGGTCCGGCACCCCCTCCCCCCGAACCAGAACCGGAACCGGAGTCAGACCTACAGACAAACGAAACCACCGGTACGACCGGTGGTTGACGCCAAACCCTATCCTTAACCGTGGAGCTTAGATGCTCGCTCGCCTCGCATTGCTCCGCCATGATCATGACGGAGCCACGTTTTCTTGTAATTGTCATAGGATTGGAATATCTCTCGGGGCGACGGCACCAGAAGCGCGCAGACACCCAGAGTGATAGCAAAGTAATACCACTCGAGAGTACTCGTCATCATGATCCCAACAACAAGCAATGATGCCCAGACCACCCCGACCGCTCTCATAACCTGACGGCTCCGCTTGAATTCCTCGACCGATACGGCTTCGTCTCGTCGATCCAGTTTGTATCCGATCATTTCTCCCCTTTCTCTAGCTCTATAGTCTTATCGGTATCAAGGGGCAAAAGTTTAGTCCCCTTCCAGCGGTTGCACCCCTTCTAACACAGCCGGACCATGGGTGAAAGAATCCTGGCGTTCACGATGGCGGCGAGTCTCCAGAGTCACCACGAGCCGGCGGAACTCCCAAACATCGCGTAGCCGGGCGGCGGCAAAAAACTCGGCGTTGCCGCGGGCATCTACCCGGAAGGTCTTTAGGAGCACACCGTCCCCGACAAAGTCATCGACGACCCACAGCTTGTAAACGCGGCTGACGTCCGCGGGAAGGCGACGAACCTTGACCCGGGCTTCCAAGCGGGACGATCCCCGCCGTTTCGGGCCGAGATGTAACCGGACCCGCGCTGTCGCGGAATTCGGAACGCGGTGATCGAGAGAGTAGAGCCTGACCGTGACCGGTCCGCCATCCGGCTCATCTTTGGGGCGGTGGGACGCAGCGGCCGGAAGACAGGTCAACGCGATCATCAGGACGACCGCCATCATGAGCCACACTAAACGCATGGCCTGTTCTTACCCCGTTAAACCTCCACGATGACGGGGATTATGACCGGACGCCGCTTGGTCTTGTCGCTAAATAGACGAGAGAGGCTTCGACGTACTTCGTTCTTTATGATGGTCAGATCGATGACCCCAACAGCCAGTTCGGCTTCGACAGCCGCTGTCACCGCCTTCTTCGCCTCTTCGATCAGAGCGGCAGATTCTTTGACATGTATAAAGCCCCGGCTCACGATATCGGGTCTGCCGACCAACTTCATCGTGTGGGTGTTAATGGTGGCGATAGCCATACAAATACCGTCTTGCGACAACAGCTGACGATCGCGAATAACGATATTTCCGACATCTCCGACACCGAGACCGTCGACAAATGTCATGCCGGCCTCGACCCGTTCGTCGCGCTTGAAGGTCTTGCCGGTATACTCAAGTACATCGCCGTTTTCGGCCACCAAGACGTTATTGGGATGCACTCCCACTTTTTCCGCCAGTAGAGCGTGATACTTCAGGTGACGGTATTCGCCGTGGATCGGGACGAAGAATTTTGGCTTGATGATATTGAGCATCATCTTCAATTCTTCTTGAGCCGCATGTCCGGAAACATGCACATCAGCCACCGATTTGTAGTAGACATCCGCGCCCGCCTTGAAGAGCAGATCGATGATACGGCTGACGGATTTCTCATTCCCGGGAACGGGACTCGCCGAGATGATAACCGTATCGCCCTTCTCGATTTCGAGCTGCTTATGGGTCTTGCCGGCCATGCGCGAAAGCGCCGACATCGGTTCGCCCTGGCTGCCGGTCGACATGATAAGCACTTTGTTCGGCGGCAGCTTCTTCGCCTCTGAGAGCTCTATTAACGTCCCTTTAGGTATCTTGAGGTAGCCGAGCTCGCCGGCGATGCCAACGTTGTTGACCATGCTGCGGCCGACAACGGCCACTTTTCGCCGCGCTTTGACAGCTGCGTCAATAACCTGCTGAATTCGATGTATATGTGAAGCGAATGAAGCTACTACGACGCGCTTTTTGGCCTGCATTACCAATTCGGCCAAGGTCTCGCCGACACCGCGTTCCGGCTTGGTATAACCGGGCTTCTCTGCGTTCGTGCTGTCGGACATCAATAGAAGGGTCTTGCCGCCATAGGTGGCAAACCGGTCGAACTCAGTGAGGCGCCCGTCTACCGGCGTCTGGTCGACCTTAAAGTCACCGGTGTGGACCACAAAGCCATAGGGTGTCTCAATAGCCAGGCCAACCCCATCGGGGATACTATGGCAGACCCGGATGAAATCGATCTTCATATTGTTCAGGTTGAGCTTGTTGCCGGGGTGGACCTCTTTGAGCCGAGGGTTCTTGATGCCGAATTCATTCAGCTTTGCCTCGATCAGCCCGAGCGTCAACCTGGTCCCGTAAACGGGCGCGTCCACTTGCCTCAGCAGGTACGGAAGTCCGCCTGTGTGGTCTTCGTGGCCATGGGTGATGATTATCGCTTTGAGCCTATCGCGGTTGGCGACTACATACGAAAAGTCCGGTAAGACCATGTCGATACCGTACATTTCCTCAGTCGGAAACATCTGGCCGGCATCGACTACTATCATCTCCTTACCGCATTCGATGACCATCATGTTTTTCCCGATCTCGCCAAGTCCGCCGAGTGGGATAATTCTTAATTTAGGTGTTTTCAATCTTTTTTCCTCTATATATCAATTAGTTTGTCGAGCCCGTAAGTGAAGCCCGAACAGCCCGCTATCTCTTTTATTGCCAAAACGACGCCGGGCATGAAGGATGAACGGTCGATCGCGTCGTGTCGGATGGTCAGGACCTGCCCTTTTAGGCCGAGAATAATCTCCTGGTGGGCAACGAATCCCGGTGAGCGCACACTATGAACAGGGATTCCCTTGACGGTGGCGCCACGCGCCCCCGGAAACTTTTCGACTTCGTCGAGTGGTTGAGCCTGTAGGTTCTCGGCCAGCATCTCGGCACTCAGGATAGCCGTACCGGACGGCGCATCGTGCTTCTCATCGTGGTGATACTCGACGACCTCGGCCCGATCGAAATATTTGGCGGCCCGCTGGGCAACTTTCATCATGATGACGGCCCCGATGGCGAAATTCGGCGCCAGCAAGATGTTCTTGTCTGTTTTAGCCGTGAGCGCCACCAAGGTGTCGATGTCATTCTGCGAAAGTCCGGTCGTCCCGATAACCGCATGGGCGCCGGCGTTCAGCGCCACCTGCGCATTGTTCATGACCGCGTCGGCCTTAGTGAAGTCGACCATCACATCCGCTCCGGTCTCGGCTAGCGCTGTCTCGAGGTCTGAGCGGATCTTGAGACCGCGCGAGTCGAGCCATTCGACTTTAAAGCCGCTATTATCGACTGCCGCGACCAGCTCCAGGTCCGGGTCGTCGATGACGGCGCCGCAGACAGTCAAGCCCATCTTCCCCGCCGCGCCGACTACGATGACCTTAAGCTTGTCAGTCACTCGAGGATACCTCGTCAAACGACAGGTCCTTCTCTTTGATCGGCCCGATCATCGACAGGTTCATCCTGTCTTTATCTAAGAGCTCGACGGCCAAATCCGTCACTTGCTCCAGCGTGACTGCCGAGACCCGCCGGACCAGCTCGTCGATGGAGAGTATCTCCCC
>DAOUYN010000148.1 GCA_030666075.1 Actinomycetes bacterium
TCCCGAGCGCCTTGATGAGCTCAAGTTTGTCCTCGGGCAGCAATCCGGCATGAACGGAGTCGATGCCAAGCTGCTCGGCTATCAGGACGGCGGCGGGCTCATTGTCCCCCGTCAACATTATTAGCCGGCCGACACCGGCCCGCCGAATATCTGCCAACGCTGCCGGCGTCTCTTCGCGGATCCGATCCGCCAGCGCCAGCGCGCCGATGAGCTCATGCTCGCCGGCCAGCAAGACGACCGTCTTCCCCTCTTTCTCCAGCTCGAAGATGTCCGGCCTAGCGGACAACGGCAACTGCCGCTCCTCGAACAGCCGCCAGCTCCCGACATAGTAGCGGTCCGCCCCGATCGATGCCTCGGCGCCGCTGCCCGGGATCGCCTGAAAATCAGTCGATTCCAGCGGCTGCAACGCCCGCTTCTTGGCGGCGAAATCGACAGCCCGGGCGATCGGATGCTCACTTCGCGCTTCTATCGCCCAGACGTATTGAAGTATCTTTTCCTCATCCCAGCCATTGAGTGAGACAATGTCGGTCACCTCTGGCTCCCCTGCCGTCAATGTCCCGGTCTTGTCGAATGCGAACACATCAATAGAACCGGCCGCCTCAATGTACGCGCCCCCCTTGACCAGCACACCATGGCGGGCGGCATTTCCAATCGACGACACCAGCGCGACCGGGGTCGAAATGATCAAGGCACAAGGGCAGGCGACGACCAAAAGAACCAGGGCCCGCTCCAGCCATGGACCGAAGTCCCCGCCGGTCAACAACGGCAGCGCCACGGCGGTTATCACGGCCGCGGCCATGACGATCGGCGTATAGTACCTGCCGAACCGCTCAGTAAAAAGCTGGGTGGGCGCTTTATGCGTCTGAGCCTGCTCGACCATATGGATGATCTTCGAGATCGTATTGTCGGCGACGGATTTAGTCACCTGGATATCCAACGCGCCGTGCTGATTGATAGTGGCCGCGAAGACCTTGTCGCCCTCAGCCTTCTCCACCGGCATCGATTCACCCGTGACCGATGCTTGATCGACAGCCGAACGACCGGCGACGACGAAGCCGTCCATCGCTATTTTTTCGCCTGGCTTGACCTGGATGATGTCGCCGACCACGATCTCTTCGACCGGTTTGCGGTGGATGTGGTCACCGTGACGGACGTCGGCTTCAGCGGGCGCCAGCTCGATCATGCTCCGGATAACCCGCCTGGTCCGCTCCATCGAGGCCGCTTCCAATGCGTTACCGATAGAGAAGAGAAAGACCACGGCCGCACCTTCGACCCATTCACCTAGAGCCATGGCCCCGAGAACGGCCACCATCACCAAGAAATTCATATCGAAAGTACGGTTCTTGACCGAATAGAAACCGCTCTTGGCGACGGACCAGCCGCCGAATACGATCGAAAGAGCGTATGAGATGTTGGCGGACAAGCCCCCGGCCCCCGCGTAAGAGATGGCCAATCCAGCGGCCAAAAAGACCCCGGACATGGCCGTGCTGAAGGTCCGTTTGTGCCTTTGCCACCAGGAAAGTTCCTCTGCGGGCTTTCTGGCCTCCAAGACCCCGTAGCCCAGGTTCTCGACCGTTTTGATGACTCGCGCCGGGTCGAGCTTGTCCGCTTCATACTCAATGGACAACTTGGCGGTAGCGAAATTGGCTGAAGTCCAGACCATGCCTGGCAGCCTCCCGACCGCTCTCTCGAGCTTGATGGCGCAATCGGCACAATCGAGGCCGGTCAAAGTGTATGTCTCGTGACCGAACTGCTCCGCTAGAGCGCACCCCAGAGCTTTGGCCCGCCTCTCGAGCGATTCAAAGGAGACGATGTTGGCATCATAGGAAAGAGTGAGGATCGAACCGACCGGATCGAGGTGGGCCTGAGCCACGCCCTTCACTTCCTCCAGCCCGGTTTTAAGTTTTTGGCTGCAGCGGACGCACTCGTTCCCTTCGCAAAGGACCGGTATCTTAAAATCGCGTTCTTCGAGCATCTCCATCAGTCAGCCCTCCCTCACGTGCAAAAGCGCCTGTGAAAGCAAGGTGGAGATGTGGGCATCGTCAAGCGAGTAAAAGATGCGCTGGCCGTCACGGCGGCGTTTGACTAATTTCAGCCCCCGCAACAGCCGTAATTGGTGGGAAACCGCGCTTGGCGTCATTTCAACGGTCTGTGCCAACTCGTGGACGCAAAGCTCCCGGGCGAGTAATGAGTGTACGATCTTTAGGCGCCCAGGATCGCCGATAGCCTTAAATATATCGGCCAAGCTATCTAGCTCGGATCCACTGACAGCTATGATCGATTCGGCGCCCACCGACATTAACACTCACCCTTCCCGTAAATATATGAATATATGAACATATATTCATATATTAAACCGTAAAGATTCGTTGGACAAGGGAGAGGTGGGGTGGAATCCTGGTCTTACTCAGTCGACCGCGACGTGTTTACCGATCATTTCGACAGCGCTGCCGCGCTCTTCAAAGAGGGATACGTTCGTCCGCTCATCAAAGAGGCCGACTAGTTCAAGGATGCGGATAACATTCTGATCTTTGCAGACGATGCCCATGTAGCCGCTACGGGGTACGAGCTGTTTCATAGCACTGAAAAGGACACCGATACCGCCGCTGTCCAGGTAATTGACCTCCGTAAAGTCGAGAACCAGGCTCTTTGTGCCGTTCTCTATCAGATCGTCTATCTGCCGCTGCAGTCGGGGCGCCACGAAATGGTCTATCTCGCCCTCAATATCTAAAATCGGAACATGATCTTCGGCTTCGACGCGCATCTCCATTTAGTTCCCCCTCGCTGTGGCCATTTATTTTTTGAGTTTCGAGTGATACCATCATCCGTGTCTATCGGCCCGCTTAGCTCAGAGGAAGAGCACCCGCCTTGTAAGCGGACGGTCGGGAGTTCGACTCTCCCAGCGGGCTCTGAGTGAACGAAGCTTCTTATTCTTTCCCCTGAAGCGCCCAAACTATGTTAGAAACAGCGGTTATTTACTAGGGAAGCGGTCTTTACCGCTACATGCAGGGGTTTTAAGCCTCAATGGCCGATGCGGAAATGGTTCGTTATGGGGACGCGCCAGTCTTTTCCGAAGGCCCGCGGAGTGATCTTGACGCCTGGAGGCCCTTGACGCCGCTTGTACTCGCTTCGATCGACCATCTGAATGACTTGCTCGACAGTCTCTTGCGGCCACCCTGAGGCTATTATCTCAGCCGGGCTCCGCTCGTCTTCAATATATGCTCGCAAGATCGGATCGAGAACATCGTAATCCGGCAGGGTGTCGGAGTCTTTCTGGTCCGGGCGGAGCTCAGCCGTAGGCTCCCTGGTCAGGATCCGCTCCGGGATGATCTGGCGCCCCTTGCGCTCATTGAATCGCCGGCAGAGCTGATATACAAGCGTCTTCGAGACATCTTTCAAAACCGCGAACCCCCCGCTCATGTCGCCGTAGAGAGTGGCGTACCCAACGCTCATCTCGCTCTTATTCCCAGTGGTCAAGACGAGCCAGCCAAACTTATTCGACATGGCCATCAAGATATTGCCGCGGATCCGCGCCTGCAGGTT
>DAOUYN010000075.1 GCA_030666075.1 Actinomycetes bacterium
CTCAGATGCGCTTTCGTCAATTACGATATGACTCGCGCCGGTAGAAGCTATGACCGTTCCATTCATATCCATAATAAAGAACTCTCGATAGCGGTCTCGTGTCGGCACGCTACGGTCGAAAGGGTGGTCTTTTGTCAGGCGGTTCTCTTTGATCGTCTGTTGGAGAAACTTGGTGGCGGTATTTAGGGAGGTGTGGTCTCCGGCGACTGAGTAGGCTTTTACGCCGTCGACGATCGACGGGGACGCCGCCAGGCTGGCCGCATCGACTTTGCCGCGGTCCAGCGTGTCCAGCACATGGATATACTTGACGTCGATGATGTTCATCATATCGCCGAGCTTTTGCTTGACGAAGGTGTCGCTGACACGGGCGTAGGTAAACATAGACATCGCCAAGAGTGGGATGACTGTGATTACCAACAAATAGAGCGGTAGTCGAAACTTAAGGCTCTTGGTGAACATATTTTTCTCCTTGTCGGGACTCGATTACAATTGTTGCTGCGTCTAAAGCCTTACTGCAATTCTTTTTTGTATCGGAAAGCACTACTTGGCGCTTGATAGGTTTTAGATAGATGGTTTATCTCTTCCATAAGCGGTCGTAAAACAGTGACGAGCGGTGGCTAACTGGAAGGCATGCGGCTCAAAGAGGCCCGGAAATGACGAAAGCCCGCCGTCGCGGGCTGCCGTCTGGCTGAAAACTAGGCTGAAAAGGAGTGTCTTCACTAGGTATTATCGGTTGCCAGGCAGCCTAGGACGAGTCGGGTATTCGGCCTAGATATTTATGGGCCAAATGGACCACTTGTACCCGTGATCCGGGTCGGCGCTGGCATGCCAAGCGATTTTAGGGTATTTATCTAGCATGGAGCTACGTGAAAAAGATATTAATGAAGCGCTCAGTCGGGTCATTGACCCCGAGCTTGGCCGCGATCTTGTCGATTTGGGGATGGTGCGTGACACGGCGATAGATGGCGGGGCCGTCGAGGTGACGATAGCCCTGACTATCCCCGGCTGCCCGATGAAGGACCGTATTCAGGCCGATATCAAGGGCGAGGTCGGCGCGGTCGCCGGGGTTGAGACTGTCGACGTTGTCATGGAGACGATGACCGTAGAAGAAAAGAAGGCGCTGACCCGAAAGCTCGGCCGGGAACCAAAGCCGCTCAGTATCGGCGCGGACACCGAGGTCATCGGGATCGCCAGTGGTAAAGGCGGGGTTGGTAAGTCAACGATTGCCGCTAATCTGGCTGCCTCTCTGGCTCAGACAGGTCATCGGGTCGGTTTGCTCGACGCCGATATCTGGGGATTCAGTGTGCCGCGGATGCTCGGCATCACCGAAAGGCCGATCGTGGTCGATAAGGCCATGGTCCCGCCCGCCCGGCATGGCATCAAACTGATGTCGACGGGCTTCTTTGTCGAAGAGGACCAGCCGATCATCTGGCGCGGTCCTTTGGTCCACCGGGCGATCGAGCAGTTTCTGACGCAGGTGGCCTGGGGAGAGTTGGACTACCTGCTCCTTGATCTGCCCCCCGGGACCGGCGATGTCACGATCACTGCGGCTAAGCTGGTGTCTAGGCTGAAGCTGGTCATGGTCACGACCCCCCAGCCGGTGGCGTCCAAAGTCGCTGTACGCGGCGGGCACATGGCCCATAAGGCGGGAGTCGACGTTGTCGGTGTGATCGAGAACATGTCCTTTTCGATCTGTGAGCATTGCGGCGAAAAGAACTATCTCTTTGGCAAAGGCGGTGGGCTGGAGCTGTCAGAGGAACTCGGGGCGCCCCTTATCGCGCAGATACCATTCGATCCGATCGGTCGGGAGAGCGCGGACAATGGGATGCCGGTTGTTTTGGCGGCCCCGGACTCGCCGGTCGCCCTCGCTTTGAGGGACGCGGCTGCCAAGTTAGTCGAGCTTTAAGTGCGCGCCGGCTGCTTTTCGATGAACTCTTGAGCGCTATAGGCGGCTAGAGCGCCGTCGCCGACCGCCGTGGCCACCTGGCGCAGCGGCGTGTCGCGAACGTCTCCGATGGCGAAGACGCCCGGCATCGAAGTAGCCATCTCCCTGTCGGTGGAAATGAAGCCCTGCTTGTCGGTGTCACCGGTGAAGAATTCCGAATTCGGCAAGACCCCGATGAAGATGAAGGCGCCGCTGACGGGTATTTCTTTCTCCTCGCCGGTCTTAATGTTCTTGATGGAAACGCCGGTCACGGTTGACTCGCCATTGATGCTTTCAGCCACTGAATCCCAGTGAAATTCGATCTTCGGATGCGCGAGCGCCTGTTCTTGATGTATCTTTTCCGCCCGCAGCTTGTCCCGCCGGTGGACGATATGGACCTTTTCGACCATTTTCGTTAGGAAAAGCGACTCTTTGACTGCCGTATCTCCGCCGCCGACGACCACGACTTCTTTTCCCCGGAAGAAGAAACCGTCGCAAGTGGCGCAGTATGAGACACCCCGGCCGGTGAATTCAGCTTCTCCCGGAACGCCAAGTTTTCGCCACTTGGCGCCTGAAGCGATGATGACCGTTTTGGCCCGGTACTCGCCGTCAGTCGTGACGACGCGGCGATGGTCGCCGGCGTCCTCGATAGCACTGACTTCGGCCGATTCGGTCTCCAAGCCGAATCCGCGTGCCTGTTCTTCGAATTTAGCCATCAGCTCGGCCCCGCTGATCGGGTCGACACCCGGATAGTTTTCGATCACGTCCGAAAGGGCGATCTGCCCGCCCATGCCGGTCTTTTCGACCAGAAGTGTCTTGAGCTTGCCGCGCAGCGCATAGATCGCCGCCGTCAACCCTCCGGGGCCGCCGCCGATTATCAGCATATCAAGGAGTTCGTTATTGACCATGATTTGCTATCCTAACGATATCCGGTTGGCATATCAAGTCGCCGTTAGTCGAGGCGGTATTTGCTATAATCGGATTCAGGCAGACACTATCTAGGATCTTCTTTTACCCCAGGCTAGATTCGTAAAAAAGGTTTTCGAGCGGAGAGGAAGTGACGGCTTGTCGGAGCGGCCTTATAGAATACTGATGCCGGTCACTAAGAATACGGCCACAGTGCCGGTCCTTGAGATCGCTTCTTCACTGATAGGCGCTCACGGCGGCGAAGTCGTCGCCCTAGGGGTCGTTAAAGTGCCTGATGGCCGCCCCATAAGCTATGGGACGATGCGGGCCTATCGGCAGCGGCGCTTGATCAAGCGGTTGACGAGCTCGGAGCCGGCCCAGGATATTACGGTCCGTTCGGTCGTCAAAGTCGGGCGAGAGACGACGCCGGAGATCATCGGGGCCGCTCAGGAACAAGATTGCGATCTGATCGTATTGGGCTGGGACATGGTCAAAGACCGTCGACGTCCGGGAGCCTGGCTGGAGCAGGTCGTGGCCGGCAGTCAAAAGGATGCCGCTATCGTCCGACCGGGACGACTCCGAAAGCACCACAACGTCTTAGTGCCGATGAGGGCAGGCGTCAATGCCACCCTCGCTCTCGATATCGCCGGCGCGGTTTGCCGCCGATTCGACGCCAAGATGACTGTACTGCACATCGCCGAAGAGTCGAAGGAGGCGCCGCCGGCCGTCGAAGAGGACCTACTCTTCGAGGGGGCCGAACATATCACGGTCACCTCGACTGATGTAGCCGCCACTATCCTTGAGAAGGCGCAGGAGTTCGATTTTGTCATCCTCGGCGCGTCGGTCGTTTCGATCGACCGGGCCGATCTTGGAGAGATACCGGAGAGGGTCGCCGAGGGCACTGAAGCCACGGTGTTGATAATCAAGAGCCGGCGGCCGGACCCGGTCTTTATCTTCGAGCCTTATCGACTCGAAGAGTTCCAAGAGGACGAGACGACCGCTGAGAACCTCCCTGGTTTTGTCGACAAATGGTTCGCAGAAAACACCTTCGATAGCGAGGAGTTTTCGCGCGTCGACGAGCTAGTTGAATTGAAGCGCAGCCAAGGTCTGACCATCAGCCTCGGGTTGCCGACTCTCAACGAAGAAGAGACCGTCGGAGAGATCATCGATATGATGAAGACAGAGTTGATGGAGGAACAACCCCTTCTTGACGAGATCGTCCTTATAGATAGCGGCTCGACCGATCGGACTGTCGAGATAGCAAAGGCGGCCGGCATCCCGGTCCATCAGCATCCCGAGATACTCACGTCCCAAGGCTCCTATCACGGAAAAGGCGACGCGCTTTGGAAGAGCCTTTATGTGCTCAAAGGGGACGTCATTGCCTGGATAGACACGGACATCAAGAATATCCACCCGCAATTCGTCTACGGCGTTATCGGGCCGATCCTGCGCCAGCCTCAACTTCAGTATGTCAAAGGGTTTTACCATCGGCCCCTGAAGGTCGAAGACGGGCGGGTATTGAAGACCGGCGGTGGCCGGGTGACAGAATTGACGGCCCGCCCGCTCATCAACCTCTTTTTCCCGGCCCTATCGGGTCTGGTGCAGCCGCTCTCGGGAGAATACGCCGGGCGGCGCTCGCTGCTCGAGCAGCTCTCCTTCTATTCCGGATACGGCGTGGAGATCGGTTTGCTCATCGATATCTTGCATAAGTTCGGCTTGCCCGCTATCGGTCAAGTCGATCTCAAGCAGCGGATCCACCGGAACCAGAGCCTAGAAGGGTTGAGCAAGATGTCGTTTGCCATCATCCACGCCGTCATCGAGTCGCTCCAAGCCCGCCATCAGGTCCGCATCCTACCGACGATCAACCGGCAGATGAACCTGATAAAGCGGAGCGACGAGAGCTTTCACTTGGAGTCGCAAGAGGTTTTCGATCACCCCCGGCCCCCGATGATCAACGTGCCTGAGTACCGCGAACGTTTCCAGTCTTACGATTCTTTAGTCAAATAAGTCTCGGCCATAGCGATCCGGCTTTTGATCGACGGGTGACTGAAGAGCCAAAACTCGATAAACGGGTTGGGGTCCGGGTCCGCCAAGTTCTGGGCGGCCAGTTTCTCAAATGTGCTGATGGTCGCCTCCGGCTTGCCGACTAGTTTCAGCTCGAAGGCGTCAGCCTCGCGCTCGAAACGCCTTGATATGCCGTTCATCACCGGCATGCCGACGATCCCGAGGACCATGAACGTCAAGATGATCAGGGGTAACCCGGCGATGTCCGCTATCCCGCCGAGGTCGAGCGGCCCGGAAAACGCGCGCAGAACGAGGTCGGCAAAGAAGAATCCGACCACCGCGGTGATCGCCCCGAGCAGGGTGTTCTTGGTTAGATGCCCCAACCGCCAGTGACCCATCTCGTGGCCGACTACCGTCAAGACCTCATCGTCCTCGAAATAGTCGAGCAGGGTGTCGCCTAGGACGATCCGTCGCGTATGGCCGACGCCCGCGAAGAAGGCATTGGCTTTTTTGGTCCGCCGGGACATGTCGGTCTTTAGAACCTCGGACACGCCCACCTTTGCCCGGCCGGCCAGCTCGAGGATCCCCCTTTTTAGGGTTTCGAGCTCCAGCGGCTCAAACTTATTGAAAAGCGGCATGATAATCACCGGCGCCAGGTAGGCCAGGATGAAATTGAAAGCTGTCCACGCTATCGCACCGTAAACCCACCAATACGCCCCCGCTTGGGCGAGCAGGTAATACGCGCCTAGTCCGAGCGGGACAAAGATGACAGCGGAGAGGACCGTTGTCTTGATCTCGTCCGAGAGCCAACCGCCGATCGTCTGGTTGGAAAGCTC
>DAOUYN010000118.1 GCA_030666075.1 Actinomycetes bacterium
GGCGGTAAGCGGGCTGCTTTCTCGATCGACGCTTATCTTAATGGGCGCGACATCAAAGAGGAACACAAGCAGCGCTCAGTCGACGCACTGGTCAAACCGATCTTTGAAGACACGGTCCGGAACCACGGCGCCAAGCTGGAGCCGGAAGAACGGATCAAGGGATATGAAGAGGCCGAACTCGGCTTCACTCAAGCGCAGGCGCTCAAAGAAGCGTCGCGGTGTCTCTCTTGCGAGACGCAGGTCTGTATCGGTTGTCATATGTGCTCCGATAATTGCCTGGCCGATGCCATCGATGTTCACGCGGGCCAGGATGAGAACGCCCGCTGGATCAACAAGTGGGACCTCAAGGTCGACCAGTGCATATTCTGCGGCATCTGTACCGAGAACTGTCCGACGAAGACGCTGTACCATACTCATAAGTACGAGTTGGCCGAGCCTAAGATCGCCAACTTCCTAAAACATAAAGATTACCTCTTGCGCGATGAGAGCGAGATCGAGAACGAGGGCTGGAACAAGCCCCACAAGCACATACCGACGACCCCGCTGCTCTATCGCGATAAGCCGCGCTCAAAGAGCAACGCCGATTGGCGCCGCTCGCCGGGCGAAGAGCCCACCGAGGAGAAGGTGAAGCCTTAATGGTCGAGAATGCGCTTTTTTATCTACTGGCAGGTATTTTGATCTTCTTTTCACTCAAAGTCGTGACCACGAAGAACCTTTTTCATAGCGTCATGTCCGCTTTCGCGGTCCTGATGGGCACGGCCGGTGTCTTCTTTCTCTTCAACGCCTCGTTCCTTGGCGTCACGCAGATACTCGTGTACGCCGGGGCCGTTACTATTCTGGTACTCTTCGTCGTCATGCTGACGACCGCCGGCGATGCTTATAAGATCGCTTGGGAGAAGGCGCCAAGCGTCTGGAGTTCCATCGTCATGGTCCTTTTCTTTGGAGGGCTAGGCTTCACGATCGTGTCGATCGAGTGGCCGGTCGGTGAGAGACTTCTCCTTGATAGGACGCGTCCGGTCACCGAGGGTCTGGCCAACATGCTATTTACCGAGTACCTGCTGCCGTTCGAGATCGCGTCCGTGCTTATCCTGGCGACGCTGATCGGGGCCATTGTCCTGGCGAGGAGAGACTGAGTATGGAAATAACCCTGAATCAAGTTTTGGTGTTGGCGGCCGCGATGTTCACGATCGGACTTTACGGCGCTCTGACACGCAAGAGTATCGTTATCGTCGTCATGTGCGTCGAGTTGATGTTCAGCGCTGTCAATATCAATCTGGTCGCGTTTTCTTTCTACTCGGGGCTCGAAGCGTTGCGCGGACAGGTCTTCGCGATCTTTATCATGGTCGTGTCCGCCTGCGAGCTGGGACTCTGCATGGCTATCGCCATCCTGCTGTACAGAAACCGGGAAACCGTGGCCGTAGATGAACTGGACGTTATGAAATGGTAGGGGCATCGATGACTAAGTGGCTTCCGACAGCGATAACATTCGTACCGCTGTTATTTACGATCTTCATTATCGCGACACCTAAAGATAAGCTGCAGGCGATCCGCTGGCTGGCGGCCATCGGTACCGGACTGGCCTTGATCGGCTCGATCATCATGTTCTTAGCCTTTGACTATTCGAATCCGGGCTTCCAGATGGCCATAGAGGTCCCCTGGATATCAATGATCGGGGCCGACTACTATATGGCCGTCGACGGCATCAGCGTGCCGCTGGTCCTCGTGACCGCTTTGCTGACGTTTATCTGCATCATCGCTTCCTGGAAGATCGATAAGCGGGTCAAAGAATATATGGGCATGATGGTCTTTTGCGAGGTCGGGATGATCGGCGTCTTTATGGCCCTGGATTTCCTCCTCTTCTATGTCTTTTGGGAGATAGTCCTGATCCCGATGTATTTCCTGATAGCCATCTGGGGCGGCCCGCGCAAAGAATACGCCGCCATCAAGTTCTTTCTCTTTACGTTCATCGGCTCCGTTTTTATGCTCCTCGGTATCTTGGCCGTCTATTTCTACTCCGGGGAAGGCACCTTCAATATGATGAAGCTGGCGGAGGCGACGGTGCCGCCCTTTGTGCTCAAACTGGCTTTTCTGGGCATGTTCTTCGGTTTCGCGGTCAAGGTGCCGATCGTACCTTTTCATACCTGGCTTCCCGACGCCCACGTCGAGGCGCCGACAGCCGCCAGTGTTTTATTGGCCGGCGTCCTGTTGAAGATGGGCACGTACGCCTTTGTCCGTATCGGGTTACAGGTCATACCGGGAGGCATGAAGCCGTTTATCACTATGATCGCGGTCCTGGGCGTCGTTAGTATTATCTATGGAGCATTCTGCGCAATGGTTCAGACAGACCTGAAAAAACTCGTGGCCTATTCGAGCATCAGCCACATGGGTTATGTCATGCTCGGAATCGCCTCCTTGACGCAGGCCGGGATCAACGGAGCGGTCTTACAGATGTTCAGCCACGGCATTATCACCGGGATGTTGTTCCTAGTCGTCGGCCTCATCTACGACCGGGCCAAGACGAGGGAGATCTCCAAGCTCAACGGCCTCTTTGTCAGCGTCAGCACTCTGGCGGGCATCTGGGTCTTTATCTCCCTGGCCTCATTCGGCCTGCCTTCGTTGGCCGGGTTTGTCGGGGAGTTCCTGATATTGGCCGGGACCTTCCCAGTGTACTCAGTGATGGCCGGGATAGCGGCCGCCGGCATTATCTTGACCGCCGGCTATCTGGTCTGGACCATCCAAAGGATCTGCTTTGGTAAGCCGAGCCTAGATATCAACTGGACAGACGCTACATTTCGCGAGCTGAGCTACATGGTCCCACTCTTGATAATCATCGTAATCGTTGGTATATATCCGGCGGTGCTGACAAACATGATCACGCCGTCGACATCGGCCTTACTGGCCAAGATCGGAGGGCTCTAAGTGTTAGAGCTGCCGCACGTAAACTATGCGTACCTCGCTCCGGAACTGCTTCTGATATTTCTGGCGCTGATGATACTTATCGCCGATCTCTTTTGGTGGCGTGGAAATACCCGGATCTTAGGTTGGCTCAGCGTGGCCAGCCTGGTGGCCGCGGGGGCCATGGCTGTGCCGCTGTTCGGGCAGACCGGTTCCACCCTGGCCAACTCCTTGGTCGTCGATCCTTTCGCGCTCTTCTTCAAGCTGGTCTTTTTAGGGGCCGGCGTGCTCATCATCATAGTCTCGATGGACTACATCGCCCGCAATAACCTGCCGTCGAGTGGGGAATACTACGTGCTCTTGCTCTTCGCCACGGTCGGGATGATGTTCATGGCCGCCAGCAGCGACCTCATCATGATCTACGTCGGCTTGGAGCTGACGAGTATCTCGTCGTATATCCTGGCCGGGTATCACAAGACCGATCCGAAATCGAATGAGGCGATACTCAAATATTTTATCCTCGGGCTGATCGCTTCGAGCATCATGCTCTACGGGTTCTCTTTCATCTATGGTTTCACCGGCCAGACCGAGCTTGGCGCTATCGCCAATGCATTGCGCGGGGAGAGCGCCCAGTTAGCAGTGGTCGCCGGCGTGATGTTCGCCATCATCGGTTTTGCCTTCAAGGTCGCGTCCGTGCCGTTCCATCAGTGGGTGCCCGATGTCTATGAGGGCGCTCCGACCCCTATCACCGCCTTTTTGTCGGTGGCCCCGAAAGCGGCGGCCTTTGCCGCCCTGGCCCGTATCTTGTTTCTCGGGTTTCCGGATTTCGCCGCCTATTGGAAGATGATCTTTATCGTCCTGGCGATCGCCTCGATGTTCGTCGGTAACCTGATGGCGCTATCTCAAACAAATATCAAACGGATGCTGGCGTATTCATCTATCGCCCACGCGGGTTACATCATGGTCGGGTTTGCGGCCGCCAATACGCTCGCCATAGAGGGTATCCTGATATATATCGTCGCCTACGTGCTGATGAATATCGGCGCCTTTGTGGTCGTCATGGCCGTCGCGCATCAAAAGGGCGGCGGCGAAGAGCTGACCGACTTTAATGGTCTCTCGAAACGGTCGCCCTTCCTGGCGCTGTCGATGGTCGTTTTTCTGGTCGCTCTGACGGGCCTGCCGCCGACTGCCGGTTTCTGGGGAAAGCTCTGGATCTTCTATGCGGCGGTCCAAAAGGATCTCTGGTGGTTGGCGCTGATCGGTCTGCTCAACAGCGTCATCTCGCTCTATTACTATGTCAATGTCATCCGGCACATGTATCTCTTCGAGCCGGATTCAGATACA
>DAOUYN010000204.1 GCA_030666075.1 Actinomycetes bacterium
GAAACACGGAAGGATAGCAGTAGATGACGTATAAGATCACAATGATCCCCGGGGACGGTATCGGCCCGGAGATCTCTGAGGCCATGCGCACGGTTGTAGATGCTACCGGCGTCGATATCGAGTGGGAGACCCAGATGGCGGGCGCCGAGGTCATGGACGAGTTTGGAACTCCCTTGCCGGAGCAGGTTCTGGAATCGATCCGACGCAATAAAGTGGCCATCAAAGGTCCGATCACGACTCCGGTAGGGACCGGTTTTCGCAGCGTCAATGTCGCGTTACGCAAGGAACTGGACTTATATGCCTGCCTGCGACCCTGCCGTTCCTACGAAGGAGTCAGGTCCCGGTATGAGGATATCGACCTCGTTGTCGTGCGGGAGAACACCGAGGACCTCTATGCCGGCATCGAGAGCATGATCGACGAAGATACAGGCGAGAGCATCAAGCGTATCACCCGGGCCGCTTCACGCCGGATAGCCAGGTTCGCGCTAGATTACGCTCAGGAAGAAGGGCGTTCAAAAGTAACGGCTGTTCACAAGGCCAACATCATGAAATGTTCCGACGGGTTGTTTCTGGAGGCTTGCGGGCAGGAAGCGGCGCTTTCCCCGGATATCGAGTTTGAAGACCGGATCGTCGACAATATGTGCATGCAGCTGGTCCAGTACCCCGAACGGTACGATATCATGGTCCTGCCTAACCTCTACGGGGACATCGTCTCCGATCTATGCGCCGGCTTGATCGGCGGCCTCGGGGTCGCGCCGGGGGCGAACATCGGCGACGATGTGGCCGTCTTCGAACCCACGCATGGTAGCGCGCCGGGCTACGCTGGAAAGAACAAAGTAAACCCGACCGCCCTCATTCTTTCGGCCGTCTTAATGCTGAAGCATATCGGTGAGCGGGAAGCGGCCGAGCGGGTCGACGCGGCAGTAGCGGCCGTCATCGCAGAGGGTAAAAACACGACCTATGATCTGGGCGGAACGGTTGGCACCCGCGAGATGGGCGAAGCTATAGCCGCCCGCCTGTAGACCGCCGGGCACAATAAGAGCCACCCCTCATATGCGCCACACGTGTTTGGGCATAAACAACCGAGTGAACGCGAAAGGGGGCGGCTATATGGATGATGACAGCTCTGGGGACGAAACTCTTATCGATCCATGGATGGACAAGGGACTAGTTGGTCCGCCGATAGATAGCGCGTGGCACCGCAATCAGCCGCTCTTCAGCTTACTATCCTTGACCAGCGCAGTCAGCGCCTCGCTCGACCTGAGAAGTGTGATCGAGGCGGCGCTGGACAGCACGGTCAAGCTCTTCAACGCCAGTGCCGGCGACCTGTCGCTGCCGGGACACCCAGATGAGACGCGCTCTATCTGGCTGCGTCGGGCGAACGAATTCGCCGACCATGTGGGGCGCGATGCCCCACGCTTGGACCGGAATGTCTCTGCCGGCGTTGTGAGGACTGGAAAGCCGGTGATCGTGGAGGTCAACAAGCTGGTGGGTCCAGCCTCCGGACGCTCTTTCGGTATAGTGAGGTTCGGGGTCATCCCACTGTCGGCCCGGGGCCGGATACTTGGATCCATGACGCTAGGGTGTGGGGATGATAGCTCGATTACCGAGGTAGACCCCCGGCTGCTCGAGACGATCGGTTCCATCACTGGAGCCGCCATCGACAATAGCCGCCTCTACCTGAGATTAAAGCATTTGTCTGACACGGACGCGGTCACCGGATCGTATAATCGCCGGTTTATGGCGGCGCGGCTTGACCGGGAGATCAAGCGTTCGTCGAGATACGGGCATCCGCTTGGTCTTCTGATGTTGGATCTCGACAGTTTTAAGGGCATCAATGACACTTACGGGCATCTTTTTGGAGATCAGGTTCTCAAGAAGACGGCCATGGCTCTGACCGCGGCCTGCCGGGAGACCGATCTAGTCGGGCGCTTTGGCGGAGATGAGTTTATTGTCTTGCTGCCTGAGACTACGGAGGATGAGGCCGTCGTAGTCGCGGGCCGGGTCGCAGAGCGTGTCGATTGTCTGCGATTACAGGCGCCTGGATCGGACGGGCAGGAGGTCAAGGTCTCGGCTTCACTGGGCCGCTCCACATTTCCCGGTGACGGCCGGACAGCCAACGAGCTGATATCGATGGCCGATAAGGCCCTATATCGCCAGAAGCGCCAGGCACACCAGCGCTGGATCGACCGACCGGCAGTGTAGATCGGGCGTCCGGGCTTGTATCTGGAAAATTACTTATATATAATGCCTATGCTTCTAAAATGAATGAGTGACCCGTTAGCAGCGGGTCTAGCAAGGAGAAAAAATGGCAGTACCGAAGAGAAAAACCTCAAAATGCCGGACGCGAAGTCGCAAGGCTAATTGGAAGGCGACTACGGCGCCGACTTTTAACGAGTGTCCCCAATGCCACGAGCCCAAGCGGCCCCATCATGTCTGCGCAACCTGTGGGACGTACGCTGGGCGCGAAGTGGTCGTGACCGACTAGTCTTCCCGCTCGAGCTTCCCTCGCGGACCCGCTTGTCATACCCGATATCGGGAATAATGCCTAAGCGGGAGGTACCGGCATATGAGTGAGGCAGCCAGTGAGAAGAAAACCGAAGAGACAGACCTACACTTTCTTTTTCAACCGCGCTCTGTAGCTGTAGTGGGCGCCGCTCGCGAACCTGAGAAGGTGGGGCGAGTGGTATTCGACAATCTCGTCCGGACGTTCTCGGGCCCCGTCTACCCAATAAACCCTAAGG
>DAOUYN010000146.1 GCA_030666075.1 Actinomycetes bacterium
GCCATCGTCGGCAGCGGACCGGCCGGCGTGACCTGCGCCAGCGATCTGGCCCAGCGCGGCCATCAAGTGACTATGTTCGAGGCGCTCCATGAACCCGGAGGCGTCCTTCTTTATGGTATCCCTGAGTTCCGGCTGCCCAAAGGTATCGTGAAACAAGAGATAGACTGCCTGAAAGATCTCGGTGTCGAGATAGTCACCAACGCCGTCGTCGGGAAACTGATGACCGTCGATGATCTGCTCGATAGAGATGGCTTTGACGCGGTCTTTATAGTCAGCGGCGCCGGTCTGCCCAATTTTATGGGCATCGACGGCGAGAATCTCAACGGCGTCTACTCCGCCAACGAGTTCCTCACCCGCGCCAATCTAATGAAGGCTTACGACTTTCCGGAATTCGATACGCCGATCAAAGTCGGCGCCAATGTCACCGTCGTCGGCGGCGGCAACGTGGCCATGGACTCGGTCCGGACCGCCCTGCGTCTAGGGGCCGGCCAGGCCAGTATCGTCTATAGGCGGAGTGAAGAAGGGCTGCCGGCCCGGGTCGAAGAAGTCCATCACGCGCAAGAAGAAGGTATTCACTTCGAGATGCTGACGAGTCCGATCGAGATCATCGGTGAAGACGGTTGGGTCAAAGCGCTTCGTTGTGTTCGCATGGAGCTAGGGGAGCCGGATGACTCCGGTCGCCGCCGGCCGATTCAGATAGAGGGTTCCGAGTTCGATATCCCGACCGATATCGTCATCATGGCCATCGGCACGGGGGCCAACCCGCTCGTACCTGAGAGCACCAAGGGTCTGGATCTCAACAAATGGGGCTACATAGTCGCTGATGAGAAGACCGGCCGGACGAACCGTGAGGGCGTTTACGCCGGCGGCGATATCGTCACCGGCTCGGCCACAGTGATCTTGGCCATGGGCGCTGGTCGTGATTCCGCCGCTTCGATCCATCGCTACCTGATGGGCGAGCCGGAAGAGGAAGCGGTCGAAGTAGAAGCTCAGAAGGCTTAGCCACGAAGGTCTCTGAGAAACGCGCGACTACGGCGACTGCGGTTGCGGCGGCTTTGCGCGACTTGGCGGACAAGGTAGAGGGCAAGGAATCTATCCTGGTCGGCGGCTTCAATGTCAGGGTTCCGGCTGATGTCGAACTGAAGCTCAAGTACAATCATAAACACGAGCGCGAAAAGCTCAGCTTCAAGCTGACTTGGCCTTCGGGACTCTCAGATGACTTCAGCCAAAAGGCGGGAGACGGCGTCATCGATCATTATCGCGTTCCCGCAATACCCCCGCGCGATTTTAAGCAACTTAAAAAAGAGATGCAGCACTCTCTCTTCTATTTTCGGCGTCTGGCCCAGACCGGCGAGTCTGTGCCGTCCGAGGATATGGCTGGCTACCGGCGGTTGCAGGCAGCTTTTGTCGCTGATGCCAAGCCTAAATGGCGGGAGGGCATCGTCGAGTCGGAAACGGCCACCGACGAGTTGGCCGCCGCCGTTACAAAAGGCGATCACGAAGCCCTCAGCGTGGCCGTCACGAAGCTTTTGGAGATAAAGAAAGTCTGGCACGCCCGTTATAAACAACCTTGAGCTGGTGATTTCATGGTCTCTCCCGAAGAGCTAAAAAAGCAGGGCTGCCGGCCCGTCTGCTTGATCATCATGGACGGGTTCGGAGTCGCCCCTGAAGGGGACGGCAACGCTATCACGCTTGCTCGCACACCCAACTACGATTCGTATATCCGAGACTATCCGCATACGACGCTAAGCGCCGCCGGTATTGATGTCGGGCTTCCGGAGGGTCAGATGGGTAATTCTGAGGTCGGTCACTTGAATATCGGGTCCGGCCGGATCGTCTATCAGGATCTGACTCGGATCAATCAGGCCATCAAGGACGGCTCCTTTTTTGACAATCCCATCTTGAAGGCGGCTGTCGCCGCCGCGAAAGAGGCCGACGGCACGCTCCACTTGATGGGGCTTCTCTCGGATGGAGGCGTCCACAGCCTTGATGAGCATATCTTCGCGCTGCTCCGGATGGCCAAAGAGGCCGGTGTCGAGAAAGTCGATGTGCACTGTTTTCTCGATGGCCGCGATACACCGCCGCAGAGCGCACTCAAATATATTAGGGCTCTGGAAGAGGAGATGCGCCGGGTCGGGGTGGGTCGGATAGCGACCGTCTGCGGGCGCTACTACGCGATGGACCGGGACCACCGTTGGGATCGGGTCAAAGAGGCTTATGACGCTTTAGTCTATGGCCACGGAGCGATGGCCGAGACGGCGAGCGCGGCGGTCGAGGCCGCCTACGCCCAGGACTTGAGTGACGAGTTCGTCAAGCCGACAGTTATCACCGGGGCGGGCCCTAACGTCGGCGGCGCAGCGGGTAGCGGGGAGCTGCACGCCGGCGATACCGTTATCTTCTTCAACTTTCGCTCCGATCGGGCCCGGGAGATGACCGAAGCCCTGACGGTCGCCGACTTCGATGGTTTCGACCGGGGCCCGAACCCGCCGCATCTGAACTTCGTCTGTCTGACCGAATACGATGACGACTGCGGTCTGCCGGTCGCCTTCGGGCCGCAGAAGCTAGAGAATATCCTGGCGCAGGTGGTCGCCGAAGATGGCTTGCGCCAGCTCCATATCGCCGAGACGGAGAAGTATACCCATGTCACCTTCTTCTTTAATGGCGGCGTCGAAGAGCCTTTCGCCGGCGAGGACCGGGTGCTCGTGCCTTCTCCTAAGGTGGCTACTTACGACTTGCAACCACAGATGAGCGCGGACAAGGTGGTAGAAAAGACCACCGAAGCGGTCTGCTCCGGAGATTATGACCTGATCATCGTCAATTTCGCCAATCCTGACATGGTCGGGCACACCGGGCACCTGAGTGCGACGATCGAGGCCCTTGAGGTAGTGGATACGGCCGTGCGGCAAATAGTAGATGCCGTACTCGGCTGCGGGGGTGCGGCTGTCATCAGCGCCGATCACGGGAACGCCGAGACGATGGCCGAGGCCGACGGCGATCCTCGCACTGCCCATAGTACGAGCCGCGTGCCGTTGATAGTAGTCGGAGTCGACGGGGTCGGTCTCAAAAAGGGAGCCCGTTTGGCCGATATCGCTCCGACCGTCCTGGCGCTCATGGGGTTGCCTGTCCCCTCAGAGATGACCGGCGAAAACCTGCTGGATTTCGGGTAAGGAGACCCGATGAAGTCTTTAGACACAGTAAAAACGTTGTGATAAGATTACCGGCACGATGATTATCTTCTTAGTTATACTGCATACGCTCGTATGTCTTGGGCTGGTTGCCGCTATCCTCCTCCACTCCGGAAGGGGAACGGGGCTGTCTAGTTCTTTTGGCGGGGGCGGGCCCAGTGCTTTCGGCGGCACCGGTGCTATCGAGAAAAACCTTGATCGCATTACCGTCATTTTGTCGTTGGTCTTTGCTGTCACTTCGATAACACTGGCCTTGACTGTCTAAAGTTTTACCGGGTACGGCCGAAAAAGACTTCTAAGCATTAAGTATTGGCATTCGGCAGCCGGGATTCAAAGGAGATTGAAAGGCTTGGCGACTCAAG
>DAOUYN010000144.1 GCA_030666075.1 Actinomycetes bacterium
TTTCATGACCTGAGGGCCGTCGGTACCCCAGACGATATCCACATCGGCCGTCGGTTGGAGGTCGAGTCCCTGAACGATCCTTTTGGCGAGGCGGCGCAGGCGGACCGTATCGATCGCGTCCAGCGGAGCCGGAGCCAATCTGAGCCTCTCCATCGGATGGATGGCGTCGAGGTTCGTGAAACCCTTGTAGACCGGCAGCAGGGGCAGCGCTTCCCCATTGAAATTCAGGACCTCGACTGAGAACTCCGGTCCACTGACGAACTTTTCAATAAGCGCCGGGTAGGGCCGGGTGTTCAGACTGTCTAGGTCGGTGGCAGTTTGGATCATTTGGAGCCCGACGCCGCCGGAGTCGGCGATATTCTTGGCGACCACCGGCAACCCCAGATCGAGCGCCGCTCGCCGGGCTTCGCCCGGGCCGTTAACGGTCCGCCCGTCGGTCACAGGGAACCCGTTTTGGATGAGCCACTCCTTCGTCGCACTCTTATCAACAGCGATCTTGGCGGCAGCCAGCGGATTGGCCAACACCGGTATGGAGTGTTCTCTCTCCAGATAATCTTTTACGTGAGCGTCGCGTAGGTTGCGGTGGTCCGGTCCGGACATCGAGATGACGGCCTCGACCCGCTCCGTCAGCGCCAGGTCCGCCAGCGGCTCCCAGTCGGTCGGGTCGAGCAGACAACTTTTGTCCGCTAGTTCAGTGTTGAGGCCATTGCCCGTAGTGTCGGCGACGACGGTCTCGACGCCTCCCGCTTTCAAATAGGGGGCCATCAGATCGAACCCCACATTTCCGATTATCATTAGTTTCACGCGGTCATCCCTTCGGTCAACAGTCACGGCTTTGGAGATTATAGAGAATGAACGCGCTGATTGCAGTAGATCGAGGGTCGCTTCTGCCGTCCTATCCAGCGACGCTGTCACCGTTTAAACCCAAATGATAGGGGTATTCACTGTCCAGGAACGCACGTGATAGGTGAGCTTGCGAAGTGCGCGGCGCAAAACAAAGGGGGTGTCTGTTTTGGCTACGAAAGGCAAAATGACAGTAGGAGAAGCGGGTCGTAAGGGCGGCAAGAGTACTCTTAAGAAATACGGATCCGAGTTCTATGAAGAGATCGGCAAGAAAGGCGGACAGAAAGTCCGAAAACTGATCGAACAGGGCAAAAAAGCTGGAAAATAAATTATTCCTGGACGTCGGTCAACAGCTTTTTGACTTGCGAGGACTTGCTCCCGTTCGGTAGCGTTTCCAGATATCCATTGAATGCCTCCGCCGCCGCAGTCGGATCCTGCGTTTGGAGGGCCTTTCCTTGTTCGTAATAGGCATCGGCCAGCCCTGAAACACTGTCTTCATTGTTCGGGTCAAGGTCTCTGGCTTGCTCGAAGAGGCTGATAGCCTGCCCGTAATCTTCTGCTTCCATGGCCATGTCGGCCTGACCGAGCATCGATATGGCCCGTTCTTCCGACGTAGCCGTGACAGTCGGCGGCGCCGGACTCGAGGCGCTCGGGTTCGTTGAATTCCTGGGGAGCATGAAGAGAAAACTAAAACTGGTACCGAAGACGATGGCTAGGCCCCAGGCGACGACCTTCACCCATGTCTTTGCTTGTTTTTTATCTAACATCCGGATCCCTCACTTATATTTTTGATCGCACAGATACTAGCATAGGCTGAAAAAGTGACCAAATTTATCAGGATGCCCAATTGATTAATCGGGTCTCGATAGAGGGTTAGATGTATTGGCCGTTTAAGCGCGTTATCGTGACTGAGAGACCTTAATCATACCTGGTATGCCTAGTCGTAAACCTTTTGGCAAGCAGTTGCATTATTGCTAGTTCAATGGTTAAATGTTTTAAGCAAAACACAGGCGGGAAGGTTCACGTCGCGATTATATGTGGGCCACCGCGGGAAAGCTGTGTGGATCTAGCGTCAATGCCCCCGACGCTTGTATTAGTAAGGAACGGAAAGGAGAGAGCGATGGCTAAACGAGGACCCACCCCAGGAACGCCTGAAGCAAAAAGAGGCGGCCAAAAGGTCAAGGAAAAGTACGGGGCGGAATTTTACAAGGAGATCGGCAAAAAAGGCGGCGAAGCCGTCAAGAAAAAGTACGGTGCTGACTTCTACGAGAAGATAGGCAAGAAGGGCGGCGAGATGACGAAAGCGCGTCATGGCGTCGAGTTCTTCGAAAAGATAGGCAAGAAAGGCGGCCGCCGCTAAAGCGGAGCCACTACTAGATCAAAAGCCTACTAGAGCCGGGCCTGCCCGGCTCTAGTTATGTAAAAAGTCCGGAAGCTTCATCGGGACTCTTCGGTCCCGCTGGACTTGACGCGCAAGGGAATGACCTGGTGGTCGCCCTTGTCGCTGAATCTATGCCGTCCTTCATCCACGGAATCGACTATCGTGAAATGGCTGTCCAAGTGGGTCAGGCTGAGGATATCCATTAGTGGATCGCCGGCCACGACCAGCACTTCTCCCCCTCGTTCGTGAACGCGCTTTTGGTTGTAGAGCAGAGATCCCAGAGCCGAGCTGTCCAGATATGAAATATCCGAGAGATCTAATAGCAACTTACGATCCCCTTCGGCTAGGGCCGTCTCCACCTGGTTCTTCAGGAGTCGGAAGTTATGGTAGTCCATCTCGCCGTCACCTTTTACAATCGTGACATTCGCTAGCTTCTCTGTTGAGATATTGAGCGACAAATCAAAGCACCCCTTTCGATACTGTTTTCATTTATTCCCAAAAGCGGCCAAGAAGCTAACTGTATGTAGGCGCTTCCCTGGTTTGGTCGCTGTCGATTTTGGAAACAATACCTGCATAACTTCGGTAAATGAGGGATTATTGTGTTCCAGGACAGGGTGCAGGCAGGCCGGCGATTGGCGGATGCGCTAGAAGACTTCCGAGACCGGGACCCGCTCGTCTTGGGACTTGCCCGCGGAGGGGTGATCGTGGCCGCGGAGGTGGCGGCGGCGCTAGGCTGCGAGATGGATGTGGTCATCTTGCGCAAGATCGGAGCTCCCGGCAATCCTGAGCTGGCGATAGGGGCGACGGCAGGTGAGGGTCGGGTTGCCTGGAATGAGGCGCTCATCGCCCAGCTCGATGTTTCGTCGGGCTATCTCCAGGACGCCGCGGCCCGCGAGAATGAAGAGGTCGAGCGGCGTCGGCGGCGTTATCTCGGAGACAGGGTCGCGGTCGATATTGCCGGGCGGACCGTGTTGATGGTCGATGACGGTCTGGCCACCGGCTATACAGCTCTGGTGGCAGCCCGGGCTGTCAGGGCGGCGGACCCCGCGTTCTTAGTTCTGGCGGTGCCCGTCGGGCCGTCCGGGACGGTGGCCGAGCTCAGGACCGAGGTCGATGAAGTGGTTTGCTTGTCGACGCCTGAGATGTTTTTCGCGGTCGGTCAGTTCTATGCCGAATTTGCTCAAACGACCGATGAAGAAGTGGTGGCGAAGATGGAGGAACGGCGGGCCGCTTGAAAGCTTCAGGTAATGCCTTAGAATAAGATAGACTCCGCCAGGCGCTTGTTGGCCGCGGCGGTCAAAGAAAACTGTGGAGGTGCACGGTGGATTTAAAGATAGAAGTAGATGAGCAAGCGGGCGCGGCGGTGATCAGGTTGCAAGGAGAGGTCGATGTCTA
>DAOUYN010000195.1 GCA_030666075.1 Actinomycetes bacterium
TCAGCAAGTCGTCGCGGAGCGAATCGAGGTCGATACCGACCGGTCCCGATATCTCCGGCGCGGCCGCTTGGCCCATCAGAAGAACCGGGCCGCCGTTGGCGCTCTGATCGTCCACATATTCGACCATCACGGTCGGCGGTATCAGGGCGGTGATCGTACTTCCATCGATCAGCGGAGACAGAGCGATATCCGCTGCACCTTCCTCTCGGAGGAAGGTTTTGAGTCGCTCGGCATCGAGCGTGAGATTGGCCTCGCCCGCTGTGGATGCGTGTATGCCGGCGAGCTTCAGGCCGGAACCGGGTTCGCTCGGCAGGCGGATATCAAGACCGGTCATCTTTGCCGCTTCAGACAGAGACTCGACCTGTCGGCTGCTTGGCTCGTCGATCTCGATATCTCCCATCTCGCTCGGATCGAAATGCCTGATGGCGTCAGGATCGATACGCACGGCGGCGAGCTTTTCGGCCCTAAAGAGGTCGAGCATGTCATTTGCGAGTGACTGTCCGGGGGCTGTCGCCATCCCCCCAACGAGGACCACGGCCCCGATGACGACTGCCGCTAAGGAATTATTAAGAGAGAGAGGACGAGTCCTCGTCGGCGTGAGCCGTTCGCGTTCGAACCGGCTCCACGCTGCTTGGGGTTGTCCATCGGCGTCAGAGAGCACCGAGTCCACGAGCTCGATCCGCGCCCTCAATGCGGTTTCGATCTTCTGACACGCCGCGCACTCACCAAGGTGCGCTGTAGCCGCCGCCCTTTCGGCGACGTCCAGCTCTGAGTCCTTTTCCACTAACTTTCGCCAGAAAGCCTCGTTTTGACAGTTCATTGAAGTTCTCCTTCCGCCATTCTTTCGTAAGCTTGCTGAAATCTTTTCTCCGCCCTGACTAACAAGGTGCCGATCGAAGCCTTCTTGACCCCGACGACTTCCGAGATCTCCTGGTAGCTGAGTCCGCTGTATCGGGCGACCAGGATGTCCCGGTCCCGTGCCCGGAGCTGTAGCAATACGTGCTGAGCAGCGAGGCGCTCTTCGTTGACGAGCAACACTTCTTCGGGCGAGGCCTCGGATTCAGGGGCCAAGCCTCTCAGCCGCTCGCGCAGATTCAATAATCGCCGCCGCCCGCGCCCGCTATTAAAGGCGAGGTTGAGAGTGGTCCTGGCCAACCAGGCCGAAAGACTGATGCGAATACGGAGTCTCGGCCAATGCTGCAAAAGTCGGGCGAAGGCTTCCTGGGTCACGTCCTCCGCCTCAGCCGGATTCGATGTCGAGCGGAGCGCCAGTCGATAGACGAACGGATAGTATTCGCGAAAGATGTCTTGAAAAGCCGCATCTCCCGTGTCCAACACTAATGCACCGATCTCTTCCAAAAGTCTCCTTCGATCGATCGACCTTTCAACTATTCAGACCCCGGCGGACCGGTATTTGTGACAGTCTTGCGTCGATTGTATCAAGATAGTGCGATCACGGCAGAGTGTCTTTAGTGACGAGGTCGGGAATTAAGTAAGTTGATGGACCCCCGTATATGCAATAAAATTAGGCTTTTATTCTAATTTCAGGGCTGTGGTTGTGTGGCACTAAAAGTGAAAACATTCCCAAAAGGGGTTCATCCAAAGGACCGCAAAGACGCGACGCGCGATAAGCCGCTAGAAGAATTCGGGCGCCCTCCGCTGATCGTCTTGCCGCTCCAGCAAAGTGCCGGAGTAGCGTCCAAGCCGCTGGTGAAGAAAGGTGATTCTGTGCTGGCGGGAGAGAAGATCGCCGAGGCCGACGCCTTTATCTCGGCGCCGCTGCATACCCCGGTCTCGGGGACCGTGAAGTCTATCGTCCCCCGTATGCATCACACAGGGCTGAAGCTCATGAGTATTGTCATCGAGCCGGATGAGGAGCAGCGTTGGATCGAACTGACGCCCGGCCCCGATGATCCGGAACCGGAATATATCCGAAAGGCCGTCCTCGAGGCCGGTATCGTCGGCCTTGGCGGGGCCGCCTTTCCCACCAGCGTCAAAATATCTCCGCCTCCGGAGATGGATATTGATACAGTGATAATCAACGGCTGCGAGTGCGAGCCTTACCTGACCGTCGATCACCGGCAGATGATCGAGAATTCCGAGGCGATCGTCGATGGGCTTAAGTTGCTCATCAAAGCGCTCGGCGCCGGGCGGGGGATCATCGGCATCGAGGACAATAAGCCTGATGCGATCGAAGCCATGCGTCGCTCGACCGCCGATACGGATTTCGAAGTGATGACGCTTCAGACGAAATACCCACAGGGCGCTGAGAAGCAACTCATCGATGCGCTGCTCGGGCGGGAGGTCCCTTCCGGCGCTTTGCCGGGACATGTAGGCGTAGTGGTTCAGAATGTCAGCACGGCCGCGGCTATTTCGGCGGCGGTGCGAGAGGGAAGGCCGCTGACGCGCCGGGCCGTGACTATCAGCGGCAGCGGAATATCTGAACCGAAAAACCTGCTGGTTGATATCGGCACGCCCATCAAGGACCTGATCGATCATTGCGGCGGCCTCACTGATGAAGCTGCCAAAGTGATCATCGGGGGGCCGATGATGGGATCGGCAGTGGCGTCTCTCGACGTTCCGGTCGTCAAGGCGACATCCGGCGTTATTGTTTTGTCGCGTGACGAGTTGACCGAGATGGACTTCCAGCCGTGTATCAAGTGCGGCCGTTGTGTCGAGGCGTGCCCAATGGGGCTGATGCCGAACCGTCTTAGCGTCATGTCCGAGGTGGGGATATGGGACGAGATGAAAGAGGCCCACCTCTTTGATTGCGTTGAGTGCGGCTGTTGCTCGTTCGTCTGCCCTTCGAATCGGCCGCTGGTACAACAGATCAGGCTGGGCAAGTATGAGCTGAAGAAAGTTAAGGCCTAGGGAGAGC
>DAOUYN010000194.1 GCA_030666075.1 Actinomycetes bacterium
CTCGAGCCCTCGGGACCAGTGCTCGGCGCCTTTGACCACGCCGGCTATCGCGAGTCTTTGGCCCGCCTAAATCCTGGCGACACACTCCTCTGTTACACGGATGGATTGACGGAGGCCCGCCGCGGCGCAAACTTCTTCGGCGAGGACCGCGTCATGAAGATGATGGGTCGGACCGGTCCCTGCGAACCGAGCGTCTGTGTCGCCGAAGCCTTCGAAACCGTGATGAGGTTCACTGGGGGAAACCTCTCGGATGACCTGGCGTTGCTGGCGATCTCGCTTGATATATCCAAGCATCACACCCGCTCGCGCGCCGCGTAACCTTAATGTAGACACTTGCCCTCTCAGCTCCTCTGTTCTAAAGTTCTGGTACTGTGAAAAGAAGCATCTTCGCCCACCCATTCCTCTTCGCGCTCTTCCCTATCGCCTCGATGACCGCGGCCAATATCACGGAGGTCGAACCGAATGTCTTGTACCTACCGGGCGGGGCGGCGCTGGCGGATGCGGCTGCCTTACTGCTCCTCTTCTCCTTACTCCTGCGCCGGGCCGACAAGGGCGCCCTGGTCGCCACGGTCTGGATCTTCCTCTTCTTCTCGTATGGCCACTTATATAATGCCCTCGTGGGCGCCGGAGTGCTGGGGGGAGCCGGAATGGCCCGCTATTTCCTGGCTGCCTGGTTCTTGCTTGGGGTGGCCGGCTCCGTGGCCGTCGTCAGAACCGGGCGGGACCTAGGTAATGCCACCCGGTTTCTTAACTTCATGGCCCTGGTGATGCTGATCATGCCGCTGCTCACTATCTTCAACTATGAGCAGTCTCGCCAGCAGACTCTTTCGATACGCAGCCGCCCGGGACAAGAGACAGAGAGCGCCCCGTCGGCCCGGCAAACATCGGGGAAGGACCGGAAAGCAGATTCACCGGACATCTACTACCTGGTCTTCGACCGTTACTCAAGCGCCCCCGTGCTCAAAGATGTCCTGAACTTCGACAACAGCCAATTTATGGACTACTTAGGAGATCGCGGCTTCTTTGTCGCCGAAGAAAGCCGGGCCAATTATCCGGTCACCTACCTGTCGCTCTCGTCTTCGCTCAACCTCGACTACCATGAAACCGCTCGCGACCAAAAAGATGTCGAGCCGCTCCTAGAGGACTACAAGGTCTGGCGGTTCCTCAAGGAGCGCGGATATAGTTTTATCCACTACGGATCCGCCTGGCCGCCCAGTAACAGTAATAAGTTCGCCGACATCAGCGTCAACTATTACGAACTCGATTTCGACTCCTTTTCGCGCTTGCTGCTCAACACGACGATGGCCGGTCCGGTGCTCGACCGTTTCTATCCCCAGGGGGACGCCGACCGGAACCGGGTGCTCTATCAACTTCAGGCGCTGGGGGACGCGCCGCAGATAAAGGGCCCGAAATTCGTCTTCGCCCACGTGCTGATACCGCACACTCCGTACCTTTTTGATGCCGGCGGGCGACCGCTCAGCGATAAAGAGCAGGCTGAAGGAGTCGAAGAAGACCTCTACCGCGACTATGTGCGCTTTGCCAATGGCAAGATCCGCTCCCTCCTCGATACCTTGCTGGTCGATTCAGAGCGGCCGCCGATAGTCATCATCCAGGCGGACGAGGGGTTTCGCTACAACACGGACATCAATGAAGAGAAGTACGCCAAGGATGGCTACATGGACCTCCACTACGGTATCTTGAACGCGTATTACCTGCCGGGAGTCGATGCCAAGGACTATGTCTATGACGACATCACTCCCGTCAACTCGTTTCGGGCCGTCTTCAACGCTTACTTCGATACCGATTTCGAGATGCTGAAGGACGAGAACTATATGTTACTCAGCAAGCAAGGCCAGGCCCAAAGCTTTAAACGCGTCACCGGCCAGCTGTAGGATCCGCCTCTTTCCTTGACATGTAACTATCGACCACCTAATATGACTGACCAGTCAGTCAACCATAGTCTTGGAGGATTCTGTGGATTTATTTACACGTTTTTCCCTACGCAGCCCGGCGGTCATCGTCATTGCCCTAGTGCTGCTATTCGTCGGCGGTATCTACTCCGCCCAGCAACTCCCGATGGAAACGATGCCGGACATGGACATCCCGATCGTCACTATAGTGACCATCTATCCTGGCGCCGGCCCGTCGGAAGTGGCGGAGGAGATAACTAAACCGCTGGAGAAGGCGACGCGCAACATAGACCACGCCAAGACCCAGACCTCCACTTCTTCAGATAATGTCTCCGTGATCGTCATGGAATTCGAGTTTGGCGACGACATGGAAAAAGCCAAGCAATCCATTGACGATGTCATCGGGGCCGTCCAGCTCCCGGAGGCAGCCCAGAGTCCTGAGGTCGGCCGGATATCATTCGACTCCCAGCCGATCATGCGTCTGGCGCTCTCAGATAAAGACCAAGACTCGCAAGAGATCCTCAGCTATGTACAAGCCGATGTCGTGCCGGAACTCGAAAGTATCGAAGGTGTCGCCAGCGTCCAGATGTCGGCCGAGAATGATAGCGACATCAATATCGAACTCAAGCCCGATAAACTCGACGAGTACGGCTTGAACTCCCAGACTATCAGCAACCTCCTTATGGCCTCCAATCTTGCCTTCCCCGCCGGCGAACTCTCCCTCGAAGGACGGATAATGCCGGTAACGGTCGGTGAGAAGTTCGACTCTATAGATGACTTGAAAAATATGCCCCTCCTGGTAACCCCTTCAGGGGCCGGAGCGCCATCGGGCGGCGGTCAGCCCGGCGGGCCTAGCGGTGCCCCTGGAGCCCAACCAGTGGCCGGCGGCGCGTCCCAAGCTCCCGAACTGAAGACCGTAAAGCTGGGTGAGATCGCCGATATCACCCGCGGTTCCGACAAAACGAGTGTCGCCAGTCGCCTCAACTACAAA
>DAOUYN010000161.1 GCA_030666075.1 Actinomycetes bacterium
CGGATGCCGAACCTGCTCGAGAACTGGTTTCTCGGTTCGAAGGCGAAGAGATGGCTCAGCCGCAGGCGTTTCGTGACGGTGACCGGCATGCTCCCCGCCGGAGACGGGCGTAGGGCTCTCGACGTCGGTTGCGGATGGGGCTCGCTGGTCATCCAGGCGGCTACGAAGTACCAGGCTAAAGCGTTGGGAATCACACTGAGCCAGACCCAATTCGATTTTGCCCGCGAGCGGATCCGGGCATTAGGCATCGAAGACATGTGCGAAGTCCGCTTGGCCGACTATCGCGAGCTTGCCGATGAACCGGCATTCGATAAAGCGGTGAGCGTCGGCATGTACGAGCACGTCGGCGGGTCGAATCTTCCCGCCTACTTCCGGACCGTATTCGATCTTCTCCGCCCGGATGGTCTGTTCGTCAATCATGGGATAACCCGCAAATTTGCCCCCGATTGGGAGCGGGTTGGCGACGCGATGTTTTTAGGCAAATACATCTTCCCTGGCGGGGAGCTGCACAGTCATGCTCGCGTCGCCGAGGCCATGGAGATCGAGGGGTTCGAAATATATGATAGCGAATCCTTGCGCCGGCACTATGCGATGACCTTGAGGCACTGGGTGGATAATCTTCAAGCGAATCAAGCTCAGGCCCGCCGATTGGTCTCGGAAGCTATATATCGCGCCTGGTTGTTGTATATGGCGGGGTGCGCCTCGGCTTTTGAAGAGGGCTATCTCAATGTTCATCAGATCAGCGGCAGCAAGACCAGCCAGTACGGGGGAGAGATCCCTTTGACCAGAAAATATCTGTATCAATAAGAACTTCTTCGTTCGCTAAAAACATTATTAAGAATAATTGAAACGAAACACCCCGCTCATGCGTGTCAATGATTGTGAGCGACTTTGACGACAGACTGGAAGCACTGAAAACCGTCACCGCCCCTGCCGGGATGGACGACCGTATTATCGCGGCCGTGCGCCGGCAGGCCCGCCGGCAGCGGGCCATTTTCTATTCACTCGAAGCCGGGTTGGCCTTGGCGATCGTGGCCTCGCTTCTCTCGGTCCGGCTCTTTCTGGCGGACCTGTCGGTCTCCCCGCTCGGACAGCTCCTTAAGCTGGCGTGGACGGACGGGCGCGAGTTGCTCGGCTTCTTCGGGGACTGGGCATTGGCGGTGATGGAGTCGACGCCGTTTGGCTCCCTCTCCTTGGCGCTGGGAACGGTCTTCCTGGCCGCCCTTTTGCTCGATCGGCTGGCTAGACTTTCGGGCTTCAAAATAAGACAGGTAAAGAAGGCAGTGTGACAATATGAGTGACGAAGAAAAACCTGACGAGCAGCGACCCCGGAAAGACTGGGCCGTCCGGAATGCTCCGCTCTTGCGCGGTATCGCTATCGGGCTCGGCATCGCTTTCGTGTTGGCGACCATTTTTTCCATGGGATTGTTTATTGGAGGGCAAAAAGCCCGGTTTTCAATTCACTGGGGGCAGAACTACACTCAGCAATTTGGCGGACCCCGACGGATCATGCCTGGCGGGCCGAGAGACTTCTTCGGGGGTCATGGGACGGCCGGAGTTGTCATTAAAAAAACCTCCAAAAGTCTTGTCATCCGCAGTCGCGATAACGCCGAGAAGATCGTTCTCATCACTGATGAGACTCAGATAGTCGAGCGGCGCCGAGAGATCAAGCTCGAGGATGTTAAGGAAAAGAGCGGCGTCGTGGTTATCGGGTCGCCGGACGACAAGGGCCGGATCAAGGCCCATCTCATTAGAATATTGGATGAAAGAATGCTGTTCAACGGAGATATGCTCCGTGACGGCCAAAGACAAGGGGGGTCTCTGTGGAGAGACGGTACATCGCGGCAATTGCTGTAGTCGTAATAGTTGTTGCTGGCGGTTTTGGAGTCAGCAGATGGCGGGTGAGCCGGGCGGAGTCCGAAGCGCCTCATGTGCAAACGGCGAAGGTCGAAGTAGGGACGGTTGCGCCGACCCTGGCCATAACCGGGTACGTCTTTTCAAGCGACAAGCGGGAAATTAACTCAACAGGCTCCGGGCCGGTCTTGGAAGTGATCGCCACTGTGGGTGAGACTGTTAGCGCCGGGGATGCTCTCTTGAAGGTCGAACGCGGTACCGCCGGGCAAACCGTCAACATAGCCTATGCTGATCTAACAGCTGCCCGAGCCCGACTGCAGGACCTGCTTGGGCAAGAGGCGTCCGATGATGAGATCGCGACGCAAGAAGCAGTGCTCGACGAAGCTCAGGACGAGTACTCGCGGTCGGTTGAGAACCGTTATTCGACAACCATTTATTCACCGATCGATGGGACGGTTATTGCCGTCAGCGCCCGCATTGGGGATGAGCCCGGCGGCGGTTCTTCCGGGAGTGCTGCCGGCGGAGCCCAGTCAACGGGTTTGGTCACAGTGGCCGACTTGCACCGGCTTCAGGTAGAGGCGGCGATCGACCAAGCCGACATTTCGAAAATAGCGGTTGATCAGACCGTCGACCTTACTCTGGACGCCCTGCCGCGCAAGAAGTTCACCGGCAAAGTGGTCTCCATCGATCCCATCCCTCAGACTAGCCAGAACGTGGTCACCTATAATGTGTATGTCTCGATCGACGAATTCGATTCGGGGATGCGACTAGGCATGAGTTCTAATTTGGAGATCGCTTTAGAGAAGCATGAAGACGTTCTCTACGTCCCCAACGTCGTCATCCGTACTCGGGGAGACGAACAATATGTCACGAAGATGGTCGACGGTACGCCGACGGAGGTCGCAGTTAAAACTGGGCTTGTCGCCAGCGATCGGACCGAGATAATCAGCGGGTTGCGGGAGGGCGATGAGATCGTCACCCAGTCCTTCACGGCCGCGGACGGGCAGTCACAGCGCGGCTCGTTTGGCGGCGGTGGCTTCGGAGGCCCGGTCGGAGGCGGTAATTTTAGTCGCTTCGGCGGGGGGCGCAGGTAACGCTATGTTGATTGAAGTCAAAAGTCTGGAGAAGACGTACAGCCTTGGCGGCGAAGTATCGGTCCACGCCCTGCGCGGGGTGGATCTCGATATCGACAATGGGGAGTTCGTCGCCATCATGGGGCCGTCCGGAAGCGGTAAATCGACATTGATGCAGATACTGGGTTGCCTCGATAAACCGACGACCGGTGATTACCGGCTCGACGGAGTCGATGTCGGAGCTCTGAGCGACGACAAGTTGGCCGAGATCAGAAGCCGCAAGATAGGATTCGTCTTTCAGCAATTCAACTTGTTACCGCGGACTACCGCGCTTGAAAATGTGGTTTTACCGCTTGTC
>DAOUYN010000007.1 GCA_030666075.1 Actinomycetes bacterium
AATTTGGCCGTAACTTAAATCCGGAATAATCTATCGGCGTTGTCGGTGGCGGCCTTGACCGCTTTCTCGACAATCGCCTCTTTGACCTCGGCAACCTTCGCCGCAACCAAAGCTACATAGGCCGGTTCGTTCTGAGCGCCCCGGTGGGGCGCGGGGGTGAGATACGGAGAGTCGGTCTCGACGAGGAGGCGGTCCCAGGGGACGATGGCGGCCGCCGCGCGAACGGAAGCGGCATTACCGAACGTGACTATGCCTGAAAAGGAAAGGTAAAGCCCTAGGTTCAAAAAAGTCTCAGCCTCGTGGGGCCCGCCGGAGAAACAGTGGAGTACGGCCTGCTCCGGACGGCGTCTCTTGAGTATCTCTTCGAGGTCCGCGTATGCGTCCCGGCAGTGAATAATGACCGGAAGGCCGGCAGCGGCGGCCAAGTCGAGGTGGCGCTCTAGCGCGCCCCGCTGACTTTCTTTTGAAGAGTGGTTGTAGAAGTAGTCGAGCCCGGTCTCGCCCACAGCGACGACCCGATCGGATACGGCCAGCTCGGCCAGGACCCGCCAATCATCTTCTGTGGCTGTGGCGGCGTCATGCGGATGAATACCGACGGCCGCAAAAACTCCCAGCTCACTTTCGGCTATCTCGATAGCTCGGCGGGAAGAATCCACCCCCGTGCCGATCGTGATGATCTTCGAGACCCCCGCTTCCCGGGCCCGTCCAAGAACTTCCTGAAGCTCCTCGGGGGGCAAATAGTCCAGATGCGCGTGAGTGTCGGTTAGATCGGGGGCCAATTACTCTTTGGGTTCTAGCTCTATCCGCGGAAAGAGCGGCGACCCGGGGCGCGTCTGCCCGCCGCCGGCGAGGCGGCCCCAGACCAATTCATCGCTAAAAAGCTTGTCGCCCGGCGACTCATCAAATCCAAGCTGTTCAAAGGCGGCTTCTCCGGTGGCCGGCATGATCGGATATGTCATCAAGACGGCCAGGCGTATCGTTTCGATCAGGCCCCAGAGGACTTCATCCAGCCCTTGGTCATCTCCGTCTTTACTGAGGTTCCAGGGCTGGGAGGAATCGATGAACTTGTTGGCGGCAGCCAGCAGGCGCCAGACCGCGATCAGCGCCTCGCGCGCATTCTCGGCCCGCATGTTCTTATTATACTCGTCGATTATCCCGGCGGCTGTCTCGGCCAAAGCGGCTGTCCGTCCGGCGGTGGCGGGGCGCTTAGGCACGACCCCGTCCCGATACTTCTTGACCATCGGCAGCGTCCGGTGGATCAGGTTGCCAAAGTCATTGGCCAGATCATCGTTGATCCGGCGGACGAGCCCGTCATGGGTGAACTCGCCGTCGTGACCGAGCGGCATCTCTCTTAACAGGAAGTACCTGACCGCGTCGACGCCCAATTCATCCGCCAGCTCGATCGGATCGATGACCTTCCCCCGCGATTTGGATATCTTCTGGTCGCCTAGGGTCCAAAAGCCGGTGGCGATGATGGCTTTGGGCAGATCCAGACCGAGCGCCATCAGCATCGTCGGCCAAATGACGGCGTGAAACTTCAAGATGTCCTTGCCGATAAGGTGGACTGGCGGCCAAAAGGCGGCAAAATGCTCATCGTCAGTGGTGTAGCCGACACCTGTTAAATAATTGATGAGCGCGTCGAACCATACGTAGACGACGTGCTCCGAATCGAAGGGGACCGGCACCCCCCAACTAAAGGCTGTGCGCGATACGGCCACATCCTGAACGCCGCTCTCCAGAAAGCTGACGACTTCGTTGCGCCTAACAACCGGGCGGATGAAATCCGGATGTGCTTCGATGTATTCGAGGAGCCGGTCTTGGTATCCCGATGTCTTCAGAAAATAACTGTCTTCCGTGACCCGCTTGACCGGCCGCCCGCAATCGGGACAATTCATATCGACCAGCTGCCCCTCGGCCCAATAATTCTCCTCGTGGATGCAGTACCAGCCCTCGTACGTCCCCTTATATATGTCGCCCTGCTCGTAAAGGCGCGAAAAGATCTCCTGGACTACCTGCTGGTGCCGTTCTTCGGTCGTGCGGATGAAATAATCGTTCGAAACGGAATAGAGACTCCACAGGTCCTGGAAGGGCCCGACCATCTTATCGACATGCTCCTGCGGCTCAAGCCCCCGGTCCTCGGCGGCTTTGGCGACTTTCTGCCCGTGTTCGTCCGTCCCGGTCAAAAAGAAGACCTCATCGCCGGCGAGGCGATGGTATCTCGCGAAAACATCGGCAACGACAGTGGCATAGGCGTGCCCGATATGCGGGACGTCATTTACATAGTAGATCGGAGTAGTGAAATAGCAGCCTTTTTTCATACCAGGTGAATAATCATCCTATTGATTTCTGATGTCAACCAAGTGCCCGACACCACTCAAGGTACGACCGACTCTATCCGATAAGGATAGTGGCGGAACAGGTTGATGGGTAGGTCTTTTAGTATTGAAGGGCAAAAAGCTCGCGGAGCTAGTAAAGTTCATCACGGATCATGACTTAGGGATCCGTGTAGTTTTTAGTGTCTTCGTTGTAATCTTCCTCTCTTTCGGGGCACAGCTGTCAGCGCACTTCCTGGGTTGGCGAGCAGAGACGATATTCTCGGCCGGAACGGCCATCAGCATCATGATCTTCGGAACATATTTATTTAAGTTCTTTGTGCTCCCGCTAAACAACGTCATCCGAGTAACCGATGAGATCGGCAGCGGTGAGTTCGGCCGCCGCATAGACGTTTCGGCCGGTGGCGAGCTCGGGCAACTGGGCGCCTCGATCAACAACATGACTGAACTGCTTGAGCAAAGGCTGAGCGAAGTCTCGCTCCTCAATCAGATCAGCCGTGAATCAACTCTCAGCCGTAACCTCAATAGAGTCCTCGATCTGATACTAGAGAAGGCCATCTCCATCCAACAGGCCGACTCCGGATCGATAATGCTAGTCGACCAAAACAAAGAATACCTGGTCATCAAAGCGGGCAAGGGTCTTGCTTCGAAGATCAAACCTGGTATGCGCGTCCCGATAGAGAATGGCATAGCCGGCTGGGTGGCCCGCGAGGGACGGCCGATCATTCTGATCGACGGTATCGGCAGCGACCACACTCTCCTCCATCAAGAACAAGTGCGCAATGCTGTCTCTCTTCCCATCCTGCTCGATAAAGACGTCGTCGGCGTCCTCAATCTCAGCTACACGGATAGCCTCGAAGGGCGACGATTCAACCCATCCGAACTAGGCTTCTTGACGACTCTCGCCAACCACGCGGCCGCAGCCATCAACAACGCGCAGCTTTTTGAAGAGTTGCGGACAAATTACTTCAGCACGGTCGAAGCCCTGGCGACGGCGATAGATGCCAAAGACCCGCATACGCACGGACACTCAGCCAGGGTGGCCGAGTATTCGATCGCCATCGCTCGTCAGCTGAAGATGTCGGCGGCAGACGTAGAGATGATGCAGGCCGCCGCCTATCTGCATGATGTAGGAAAGATCGGGATCCCGGGAGCGATCCTGACAAAACCGGGGAAACTGACGGCTGAAGAATTTGAGGTTATCAAAACCCACCCTGAGATCAGCGCCCGCATCCTCTCGCCGGTCAACTTCCACGGGGAGGTCATCTCGATCGTCCGCCACCACCATGAGCGCATTGACGGTAGCGGCTACCCCGACCGGGTCAAGGGAAGCTCTATCCCGGTACCGGCCAGAATACTGGCCGTAGCCGATGCCTATGACGCGATGATTTCGGCCAGACCATACCGGCCCCCCATGGATACCGAGAGCGCCAAAGCCGAGTTGATCCGGTGTTCCGGCACCCAATTCGACAAGAATATCGTCAAAGAGTTCCTGAAGACGATCAAGAGCCGCGAAACCACAGAGGGCCAAACGGCCCAGCCGTCGATCCGCTTAGTCTAGGAGCTATCCTCGCTCGAGGCTCCATGGATCTGCTCGTAGACGAGGCGCCTGGAGAGACCGTATCGGGCGGCAACCTCTTTGACGGCATCACTCTTCGACCGCCCAGCCTCCAACTCTTTCGCGACTGCCTCCTGGATCCCATCCGCGTCCAATACCGGGCGCTCACGTTGGCCGGCGACGACGAGCACCAACTCCCCTTTGATCGCCGGGCGCTCCTCGAGCCGCAACGCCACAGCGGCAGCCGACCCCCGCAGATGTTCCTCAAAGAGTTTTGTCAGTTCGCGCCCGACGAAGATCGGACGCTCGCCAAAAGACGCGGTGATATCCGCCAACGTCGCCAATATCCGATGGGGTGATTCGTAGAAGACCAGCGTACTCGGCTCATCGACGAGGCCGGCTAGGAGACGGGTGCGGGCGCCGGCCTTCTTCGGCACGTACCCCAGGAACCGGACATCATCAGTGGGGAAAGCGGAGAGAACCGCCGCCGTCATCACGGCCGAGGGCCCGGGCAGCACTTCGATATCTATCCCCGCTTCGACAGCCGCCTTGACGAGCCGGTGTCCAGGGTCGGCTATTCCAGGCATGCCCGCATCGGATACCTGGGCAACGCTGTGACCCTCCTGCAGCTCACCGATGATCCTAGGCAATACCTTCTGCTCATTGTGGTCGTGAAAGCTGATTAGCTTGTTCTCGATACCGTAGCGGGTCAAGAGCTTGCGCGTATGGCGCGTGTCCTCGGCAGCGATAAGGTCCACCTCTTTAAGGGCGTCGATCACGCGCAGTGTAATGTCTTTAAGATTGCCGATAGGGGTAGCGCACAGATAAAGCTTACCGGACATTCGGTCTCCCAACGGGCCGCGCACCGTCAGCGGGTCTTTGCCAGCCAGTTCTTAAGCAAGTCCGCAACCGTGTTTGGCGGATCTTCCAACAGGTCCGTACCGTGCGCGTCGCCGTCGACGATCGAAAGCTCTCTCGGCTCGCCGGTGGATTCATAGAAAAACCGGGCGTTCCCGGGAGCCGTAAGGTCCCCGCGGGCGGCGATGAAGAGTTTAGCCCCCCTGACCTTGTCGAGCTTGTCCCCGACGGAGAGCCCTTCGAACTGGCGCGGCGCCGAGAGTGTCGCCACCCCGGCGACGTCCCGACTCGAGGCGACCTTCAAGGCCGCCGTTCCTCCCATGCTCGCCCCGATCAGAAATACTTTGGCTGTCTCTTCGTTGAGGTGCTCGAGGGCCGCCTGGACATCGTTGTCGATCCGGGCGATATTCTTCGCACCCTCCGAAAGACCATAGCCCCGAAAGTTGAACGTGAGTACGGTATATTCGCCGGTTGCCGCCAGCTCTTTGGCGAAATCACTCCAGCTATTCTGATCGGCCGGAAACATGTGGGCAAGGATGACCCCTACTTCACCATGGCCGTAGACATTGCCGCGCAGCGCCAGCCCGTCGGCGGTCTCGAGCCTGATTTCCTCGATTTCGACTTCAGATTTCAACGGCGCCTCGGCCCTGGATCCAACGGCGCTGCCACTTTGATCGCATCCCGTCAGAAAAAGGGCGAAGAAGACTATGGTGACGAGCAGCCGGCCCATTCTAGGCCGGGGCCTCGACCTTTTCCGTCGGACTCGGTTCCTTCTTGGCAGGCGGCTTGGCGCGGCCCGTCTGCAAAAAGCCGAAGAACATGATGATAATGCCAATGGTCAGGAAGATCGATTTAAGTGCTTGATCGGCTGCCCCGAAGTAGCCCTCGAGATAGCCCGCCGAGTATGGGAAGACGGCCCCAAGCCCGATAAGAGTGGTGCCGATGGCGGTCTCCCGCATGATGTTCTTACGCAAGAGCGTATAGCCTGAGTAAACGGCCCCAAGGATGAGTACCAAGCCCCCGATAGTATTAATACTGATGACCGTGTTTCTCAACAACAGCGACTTTTCGATAGCGTCGTAAGGTACTTCATTATTAGCGGCCAGTATAGCCAGCTCCGAGGCATCGACCTTGGCCATCACTGTCAGGACGACCCCGGCCACGGTGCCGACTGCCAGATGACCTAGCCAGATGCTGGAAAACTTGTCCCGGGCCACCCAGGCCAAGACCATCAGCTCGATCAACACCACCTCAAAGAGGCCGATGGCGACGAGCTTTTCGGTGTCGCCGGCCCCATCGCTAAAAAAGGAACTGAAGAAGACCGCCGGCATCGCCAACAGGCCGCCGATCAGGACCAGCCAGCGAACGATTTTCGGATCCTGTATATATAGTGTGCCCAGCGCCAGGTAGCCGACGACCATGACGGCGCCGAAGACATAGTAGGTCTTTACCAGGGGATCGTTCCATCCGTTCATCTGCCCGACGGCTTCCGCCAAGGAGGCCAAGCCATACATAGCCATCGCCCCCGCCCAAGCCAACTGATACGGCTTGCGCTTGGCCGCATACTGTCTGGCGAGCATGACAGCGAAGACCAGACTGACTGCGGTTGAGATCAATGGAAAGATATACATTTGTCCCCCTCTAAAACTTAAGCCCGGAAGTCGATAGTAGTTTGTCGAGCGTCTTCCTCTTGCCGCCCGATTGATACTCTTTGATGACCTTGACTTTCAGTTCCACGAGATCGTCGGCATCGAAGAACAGCTCGGCATACTGGCTGGTGAAGCTGGCCTCGTCGGATGATTGCCATTCTTCGGGCAAGAACTGCTCGCCGAGCGCGAAAAGCTGACTGTGAACATGCTGGCGTTCGCGGTCCCCAACTATCAGGGCCTTGCCGTCTGCTTGGACGTTGCTCTGGCACTGCTCGACCTCGTGGAGCATGACTTCTTCCGGCAGGAGAACCCGGTGATTCCGAGCATAGAACATCGCCAGTTGCTCGTTGGCGCTGCGGCTCTCCACCTGGATCGCCGCATAATCCCCTTTAGGATAGAGACCGAAGAGCCGGCATTCCAACGGCATGCGCTCATCGACAATACACGCATCCCCCTCAAGAAAGGGGCAGCTCAGATCGAGAGTCGCCATATGGAGCAGCTCATACTCGATGAGTCGCTTCGCCAAGCGGGCTTGAGTCAACTCCGGCATCGCCAGGAGCGCGTCGTAGATATTAAGGAATTCTATCGGATGGACATGCGCGGCATTAAAGCAATACTCCGCGCACCGTTCGCATGAATTAGCCGGGACTTGCTGGTAGATGCGATCGACCCGCCGGGCAATGCGTTCCTCCCGGGCTTCTTCGACCAGTTCTCCGACTTCAGCTAGTGTGACTTTTGTATCGACGGTCTGCATACGGACACCTCAGATGGATTTGATGAAAACGATATTATAGCAGAATCAATGCCCCACAGCAGCGAGGAAGGGCTGCCCTAGCCGCCGCTTCGCCCGGCCGCGCGGGCCTGCTTTACCGGTCACCACAGGCGCATACCGATCATAGCGACATCGTCCCGCAGAGCGCCGCCGCCAAAGGTCCGGGCGGCCGACAACATGTCGTCCAACAGATTATCGAGAGACGCTTGGGGCTCGCTCTCGATAATCTTTTGCACCGCTTCCGTCCCGAAAAGCTCGGGGCCCTGACGCGCTTCGATCAAACCGTCAGTAAAGAAGAAGATGGAGTCGCCCTCCGTAAGAGAGATTCTCGAAGGCTTATATGGGACTGCGGGATCGACACCCAGGGGCATCGATCCCGGCTCGAATTCGGTGACCCGGCCTCCCCGGCAGAGAAGCGGTAGAGGTTGGCCGCCGACACAATACTCGAGTTCGCGCGAGCCAAGATCTAGCAGGCCTAGGAAAATGGCGACGAATTTCGAAGTGTCAGCCTGAGCGTACAGAACCCGGTTTGTCCGGGTCAGGATAGACTCGACGTCAGCATTCTCGAACGAAAAAGCGCGAATCGTGTTCTTCGCCATCCCGGTCAGAGTAGCCGCCTCGATACCGCTGCCGCAGACGTCGCCGATGACGATGGCCAGTTTCCCGCTCCCCTCACACTCGATAAAATCATAGAAATCGCCGCCGACATCGGCTGCGGCCGTCGCCGAGATCAACCGGGTCGATATCCCGACCCCGGGAACGTTGGGGAGCTTACGGGGCAAGAGGCTCTTTTGCAGCATCTCGGCTATATGGACTTCTTGGCTCAGGTGGGCTGTCAGTTTGCGGTTGGTCGCCGCCAGCTCGCGCTGCAGTTCCGTCAGCTTCAGGACATTCTGACGAGATTCCTCGTGGAGCCGGGAATTCTCGATAGCTATGCCGATCTGGTCGCTAATGACCTGAATGAGCTTGGCTTCTTCATTCGTCAGCCGTCTCGATGAGGGCGCGAACAGTTCCAGGACTCCCTGCACACCTGACTTTGTCGATATCGGACTGGCCAATAGGCAGTCTAGACCCATCAACCGGTTGGCATCTTCGCATATATAGCTGGCTTCCGGTTGATCGTACGCGGCAAAGATCTCGTTCCGATCGACGGCCCATCCGGCACACCCCGCGCCCGGGGGCACATCTGCTTTCTCAGCGATAAAGCCTGGGGTCAGCCCTTTTTGGGTTTGCAGTTTCAGGCGGCCGGTCACAGAGTCGGCAAGATAAATACCACCGCTTTCGACCTCGAAGGCCTCCATCACCTTGTCCAGAGCAGTGTCCAGGACAGCGCTGAGCTCGATCGACTGCGCGATCGCGAGCGTGATGGCGTTGACCACGTTTAGATGATTTTTATCAACGAACGGGCTATCAGAAATTTCGGTCATCCCATGCCTCCGTTGCCCATATTCTACTGCCGATAGGTTGCTTTTTCCAGCCAGGACCGAGCCCGGGTTAGGCACGCGGCTTTGAGAATTGGGTAAAAGAAGGCGTCCCGCAGGCGAGTGAAAGCGAAAATACGTGAAAGATAAGAGATTTCTCCTCATCGGAGTGAACCTGTTGGTGGCCTTCTCTATCGTCTTCGCCGCTGGCTATCTAGTGGCTCGAGAAGGCGGCTTGAGTGTAACCCCTACCGCCAAAGCGCAGCGGGGCCTTCAGAAAAGCGTTAACCTGCCGGACTTCAGTCCGCTCGTCGAAGAACTAAGCCCGTCAGTTGTATACGTCGTGGTCAGCGGCGCTGTACCCGAGAATGATGAGCGCGTCCCCGAGAACCACCCGGAGATGCCGCCGGATGCCGAAAAAGGCGTTGGCTCAGGCTTCATCATCGACCGCAGCGGCAACATCCTCACCAACGACCATGTCGTGGCCGATTCAAAAAAAGTCGAGGTCATCCTCCCGAGCGGCAACAAATACACCGCGGATGTCGTGGGTCGTGACCCGCAGCTCGATGTGGCGCTTATCAAGATCAAGCCGCGCGAGACTCTAAAGCCGATCGCTTTGGGCAACAGCGGTCAAGCCAAGGTGGGACAATGGGTAGTGGCCATGGGTAACCCGTTCGGGCTGGAGAACAACGTGACAGTCGGCGTCATCAGCGGCAAAGGCCGGGAGCTGGCTGAAGCTCCGTTCGTAGACTTCCTCCAAACCGACGCGGCCATCTATCCGGGAAATAGCGGTGGACCGCTGATCGACCTCGACGGGAAAGCCATCGGAATCAACACCGCGGTCGTCCCCGGCACCCAGCTCGGCTTCAGCGTACCGATCGATAAAGTCAAAGAAATCCTGCCGGAACTAAAGACCGAGGGTCAAGTGACACGCGGATATATAGGAATCGAGATGGCCCCGGTTTCGCCGCAAGTACCCAACGAAGCCGCCACGGAAAAAGGCTCCCTGGTCGCCAAGGTCCGGCCAGGACCGGCTGAAAAGGCCGGGATACGCGCGAAAGACATAATCATCAAATACAACGGAACCAAGATAGACAGCCCGAATGATTTGGCGAAGGCCGTCGATAAGTCGAACCCCGGGGACCGCGTGAAAGTGACGGTCAAGCGCAACGGGACTGAGAAGGAGTTCACTTTGAATGTGATCGAAGCGCCCACGCCCGGCGAAGCCACGCCGCAAAACAATCAGGGCTAAGGGCTAGGCCGTCGGCTTGACCTCGACCGGCTCCTCGACAAGCTCCTCGTCAGTGTCGGGCTCAGGGTCGTCGTTGCCTTTACGACCGAACGGCAGCTTGAACCCGCCAGTCTTCAAGGTAGGCGCCTGAGTCTGGGCCGGGCTCGCGTCGACCGTCTCTTCGACCCCGGCGGTCGCCACGGTCGGCTCAACCACCGGATCGGGTTGTTGCTTGGCCTTGAGGAGCCAGACGAGCGCCGCCAAAAGGCCCTCCGCTATCTTTTCTACGGTGGCACTCTTTAAAAGCTCCTCGAGCGGGTACGGATCGACCGCGTTGAGTTGATGCTTATATAGAGACCCATCCAGAGAGAGACAGAGCTCATCTTTGAACTTGGCTACGTTGACTTCGAAAATATAACCCGGGGCCAACTTGAAAGACTTGAGCGGCGCATTTTGCTTGTATTCGGACGGGATCCGCTTCCACTGCTTCCAGCGGTCGCGGCGCAGCTGTCCGATATCCACGGTCGGCACCACTCCAGCGGCCAGGCAATCCGCCAAAAAGGCTGAAATCAATCTTTGGACTTCATTTACTTCAGTTGTGCTCTTGGTTGTCGCCAAGACCTCGGAATCCTGGTTATCGATGAGTTGCTTCCTCGCTTGTTCAAGGAGGGGGGAGGCAGGATCGAAGGTCGTTTCCAGTGAGTCTGGGACGTATCGCGTGAGCCAGTCGCTGACCTCTGCGGTCCCGGTCGGTAGCGAAGGGAATTGCGATAGATTAACGCCGCAACTGCACCACACAGAGTTTAGTTCTACAGCTTTTCGACAAAAGGGACAGACGGGCATCGTCAGTCACCAACTTTCTTGAAAGTAGCAATATTCTACCAGATTGTGACTGGCGGCGCTACAAGGTAGTGGCCAGGTAGCGGGGTCATTGGATTTGGGTCGGGACCTCTTTGCGCTTATAATGCGAAGCAGGCCAAATAAGAAACTACGATGAGAGCAACGATCAAAAACCAGGCAGCACCAGAAGCGGAAAAGCCGGCGCCCCCAAAGCCGTCCCGACAAAAGGGCGAACTGCTGAGCATGGCCGTCTTTTTCACTGCCGCTGTCATAGTCGGCGTCCTTGTCACTCTCTTCATTAACTCAGACCGCAGCGAAGAGCCTGTCCAGACCGCTCAAGAACAGGCGACTGAGGCGGCGCTTGAGGACAAGTACGGGGAGGATTGGCGAAGTCTCGGAGTCACTCAATGGGACCATAACACCGGGGTGACAGTCTTCTATTACGCCCCCGACGCCTGGGGCGGGCTGGCCAAGGCCCGCCAAACGGAAATCCTGGAAGAGTTATGGGCCGATATCAAGGAGTACCGCGGCGAACAGGGGGACGAACGGGAAAACGTCTCTATCATGATCCACGATGAGGAGAACGTCATGCAGGCCGCCTACTCTCCCGAATACGGAGTGATCGCATACTGACGCGCCCCGGTCCGGGGTAGAAAAGCAGGGCGGCAATCTGCTACCGTAAGCCGCACGGGGGATTAGCTCAGTTGGGAGAGCGCCGCCTTTGCAAGGCGGAGGTCATCGGTTCGAGCCCGATATTCTCCACGAGACCCGACCGCGCACTGCCGCCCGGGCACCTCGCATGCTTACTAACTACACTGGAAGGGAAAAACTTAGACCAGGTCCAGCTCCTGACTGAAGGGCGTGGTCGAGTTTTCACAAGCAGAGCCAAATCGACCGAATGACGGGCCATCCGATAATGCTGAGGGCGGGGGTTCCTTTTTCTTTGAGGAGCTCGCCGAGGCCGCCGGAGAAGCCATCATCTCCGTCGATGACCATGGCCAAATCGTAGATTGCAGCTCCGCTGTCACGGGGATCCTCGGGTTCGAAAAACAGGAACTTGTCGGCCAGGACATCTCTATACTCCTCCCGCCCAGATACGTTCGGAAGCACGAGCGCGCTTTTAAGCATGCGCTAAAAGAGCCTTCCTTCGCGGCGCGCAAGCACAAATCGATATCAGCCATGACGAAAGACGGAGACGAGGTCCCGATCGAACTCGCGATCGGGCGCTGGCGGTCCGGTGCGAAGGTCTTTTTTACCGCGGCCGTCATCGACGACAAGTCCCGCCATGAACTAGAGCACGACCTGGACGTGAAGCGGATCCAAGATTTCCATAGCCAGACGGTCACGTCGACTTTCCTGGACATCTTGGATGTCTTGTCCGGCATCCAAGATTTTGATGCCGTACTGACCCAGGTTTTGTCGCTCATCAACAAATTGCTCGCGGCGGATACCTCTTTTGCCTACGTATTCGCCAAGGAGAGCGGAACCTGGCTGCCCTGGGCCCACACCGGGCTCTCAAACGATCTGGCCAAACAGTTCTTCGAGGGGCAGCTCCCGGACATTCACTTGCCTCAAGAGCTTCGCGACGGAGAGGTCTCTACTTGGCTATTAGAAGCCGACAGATTTGAGAGCGATCTGCCCCCCGAAGTAACTGCTATCGCGCGAACGACCGGCATGACGCGCGCCCTCGTCCTCCCGCTTGTCTGTTCGAGGAAGCCGAAGGCGGCGATCTTCGTTCTGTCTCGCGCGCCGGCCGACTTCTCGGCGCACGAGCCCGAGATCCTGCGATCCCTGCGCCATCACTTAGAGGCTGTCATCTCAGCAAATCTTCATAAAGAAAACGACCTTCAGAATCAGATGGAGCTGGCCGCGCTCCGGTCCGAAGTCGACATCGTCAAAGGCTTGACCCGGATCGTCCGGACGGTGGGCTCGCAGAGTAAGGCAGCCCTACATGTGGCGCACAAGACGTCCGTCGCTTTCGGGGCCGAAGTCGTCGCCGTTTTCTCTTTTGACGCCGGCGAGGAAGTGCTTCGCTTTTCCGGCGCGGGCGGAGCGCAACACAAGGAGATCGACTGGCCGGTGTCTTACGAGAGAAAAGACGCGCAAGTCACCGACGGCAACCTTTACGCCGATCCGCTCTTGATCGAAGCGCCTAGAGAGCCATCCACAGCGCGAGCGCTTGAGGCCGCCCTCTTTGCAAATGGCTGCCGCTTGGTC
>DAOUYN010000019.1 GCA_030666075.1 Actinomycetes bacterium
GGCGGGAAGTGGTTCGGATCATGCTGTACGACGCGGATCATGGCGCCGTTGTCGAGCTCGATACCCTCAAGTAACGACCCATACTGGGAGACGTCGAAGAGCGTTCGGGACACTTCGCGGCCTCGGAACCTGACCTCCGGGTCACTGCGGCTCATTTTAATCTTGTCGAGCTCGGTCAAGACCGTTTGAGCGACGATGATCTCGGTGTCTTCGTAGGCATAGAGGGCGTAAGGGTCCGAAAGCAGGACGTTCGTGTCTATGACTAAGATTCTGTCCATGAGTAAATCAATCCCCGGACATTATAAGGCTTTTTCGCGGATTCTGTAGAGGGGCGAGCGATAGCTGATTTTATCGATAGATCGATCTAGAGTATTCCTTATGTGCGTTAAGGTATGGCCGGAAAGCTTCTATACGATGCGCTACCCAAGTCTCCCGGTTCGGGATCTCGATATTGAACTTCACGACGCTCTTGTTGACGATTTCGAAAGACGTGATGATCGAGTCGTTCCGAAGAGCCAGTGCCTCGGCCTCCGCTTGGGCCTGTGCCGGGGAGCGGGAGATATCGTAAAATTCGGCAGCGCGTTCACCGATTTCTTTGGCCCGCCCATCCAGGAGATAACGGGTCGACACCAGGCTGCCGACATCATTGACCAACACTATGGCAATAGCGGCGGCGATAAGCAATTTGAATGCCGCTCCGGCAAAGATAGATTTCACGATTTGCGCCTTCTAAATATCAAGATAGCTCCCAGGCTAACCAGGAGCAATATACTTGTGCCGACCACCACGTATCGTAACACACTACTGATAGTGACCTCGACCCCTTTGCTCGCGATCTCGAAGTCACCGACTGCAACCTTGACGTCCAAGACCTGGAGACCGGCAAAGCCCGCGACCACATCATATGATACTAGGTTCTCTTTCGGCCTGAGGGTGACATCGCTTTCGGCCTCGCCGGGAAAAGTGAAGTCTCTTCCTTCAAAAGCGAGGCGGGCCTTGATGGGGTAGCCCGTTCCATTATATATGGCCACCGGGATCTTGCCTCTGCGCGTTGAAAAAGTGATCGCCCGCGGCGGGGCCAGCCTCACTTTAGCCAGTTCCGCGTGTATCGTATTCGTAACAGCCTCTGCGTACAGTTTAGGCAGGGATTGCCGATCATTATCTGTGCCGACCAGCGCGTCTGCCGATTGGGCCCTGAATAAATAGCGCTTCAATCGTGTTTGGATGGGATTGTTTGCCGGGATGGCAGAAGCGAAGTCGAGCCACAAAGCCCGCGCTTCGGACAGGGTCTGTATATATGGGTCTTCAGAGGTCCTCAGTTTTGCAGGCGGCGGTACGCGCGCCGCCCCCGAGGTCTTGCCGGTCTGTCCAAAAAGCGTGACCGGCTCGAGCCAGGGCGTCTTGGTCAGCACGTCATAGACTCGTCCGGCCAGTTCAGGTGAGGGCGCCCCGTCTACCAGGGGAGTCATGACCACCATTTTCTCGCCTTGAGCCGACAAATAGCGCTGGGCGAGAATGGCCGTGAGTTCGTTGGCGGCAGACTCCTGTGCAGCACTACTGAGCCACGAGGAGAGTTCCGGATCCGCAAAGAAGACGGTCAATCGCTCCTTGTTATGGTCGAACCGTTTGGGCGATTGCGGTGCTTGAGTGGCCTCCGCCGTCCCGTGTGACGCGATAGTATATTCGAAGCCCGCTTCGATAAGTCGTCTGGCCGTGAAAGAATCTAGTTCCAACCCGGGGAGGTAGAAACCCCCTCCGGGCTTATCTTGTTTGGCAGCGAGAGCGATCTGGCCGCGAACATCTTCCTCCCAGCCGAGGGCCGCTAGCCGCGCGAGGGAGGCTTCACCGTACGGCGAGGCCATCGGCTCGATCTGCTCCATATCGGTTAATTGGGAGAACTGCGCCAACCACGCGCCGGCATCCTGTGCCGCTGAGCTTTCTTTTGAAACCTCGAGCGGCTCACGGCCTTGGAGGGAATAACCTTGCTGCGTCGCTGATAGTTGGTCGCGAAGCGTCGGTCCCGCAGCGATGCTTAAGCGCATCGCGGGGTTCACTTCCAGTAATTTGAGGTGCCGTTGGAGCGACCCCGGACTTTCGGGCGCTGACTTGACCAGTTCGGCGATTCGATCATCGACGAAAATGCCGTTGGTCGCGCGGGCTTCTCCCGGGTGAAAACTCCAAACTACTCCGACCGAAAGACGCCGGGCGCCGGGGCCGAGAACAGTCAAGAATGACCGCGTGCTAAATGTCAGCCCCTTCTTGGCTTCGATGGAGAGATCGACGGGGTAGACCCCCTCTGTCAACTCGAGCGCCTCCAAGCGTCCTTTGAAATTGACCTTTGTCAGCCCGACTGCCAGATCTCGTTGCCAGGTCTCCTCAAGGACCGCGCTTTTGCCGATCCGGGGGCGCCGGAAGAGCGGGGCGCCGCGCTCTAAAGCGGGCTTCACTGATAGCTTCACGACAGTTTCGCCGGCGTAGCGGACCTGAGTGTTAATGATCGTCCCCGATATCGTGATGTCGTCGGCACCCGCATAGTAGGGTTTATCGAACGAGAGTGTGAGTTCGGGGATGTCGGAAGCGGCGGCGGACAACGGGGTCGCCGACAACAAAACAACCAGGACTATAAGTGTCTTAAAAGCTCTGATCGCGCCGCCTCCGCCGATGGGAAAGATCCTTCTTATATTATAGTAGAATTGCCGTCCTTACGAGCGACGCCTGAGCGGGTCAAAAGTTGCTTGACCTTCATGCTAGAATCAATGGCAAAAGTAGCTGAAAAGCGCTTGCTGACATTTAACTTAAGCGCAAAACGGGTAGATTTCTTAATGTTCCCCGCGCGCAACCAGGCGATAGCCGGCGTCTTCAAGCGCCAGGTTAGGAGATTCAACAATGGCTGACATGAATAACCCGGAGACTGTCGAAGTCCCTGATGAATTACCGCTGATCCCTCTACGCGATTTGATTATCTTTCCCAATTTGGTCGTGCCTCTTTTTGTCGGTAGAGACCGTTCGATCAAAGCCCTCGAGGAAGCGATGCGGACCGATCATGTGGTAGCGCTCGTGGCGCAGAAGGAAGCGGAGACCCAAGAGCCACAGATCGGTGACCTATACGAGATCGGTTCGGCCGCTACGGTGATGCAAGAATTGAAATTACCGGATGGTACGGCCAAGGCTCTGGTCGAGGGAGTAGTGCGCATTCAGGTCGAGGAAGTGATCCACACCGAGCCGTTTTTTAAAGTCAAAGTCAAAGTGGTCGAGAAAGAAGAGGGCCCGCAACTGGAGACCGAGGCGCTCATGCGCAACCTGGTTTCTCAGTTCGAACAGACGGCGCGTCTAGGAAAGCCGATTCCGCAAGAGGTCCTCTTGGCTTCGATGAATATCGATGAGCCGGGGCGCCTGGCCGATTTTATCGCCTTCCATCTCAATCTGAGAGCTGACGAGAAGCAGCGGATATTGGAAGCGGTCGGATCACAGGACCGGTTGGAGCTTGTCGGCTCATTCATGAGCAAAGAACTTGAGATATTGGAAATCGGCAGCCGGATCCAATCCCGGGTCAAGGAGCAGATGACCAAGACCCAGCGCGAGTATTTTCTGAGAGAACAGATGAAAGCCATTCAAAAAGAACTAGGCGGCTTGGACGAGCAGCAAGCTGAGATCGATGAACTCCGCACTCAGATCCAAGAGGCCGAGATGCCCGAAGAAGTCGAAGAGAAGGCCCTTAAGGAACTGGGGCGCCTGGAGAAGATGCCGGCGGCAGCCGCTGAGACCAGCGTCATCCGTACGTACCTGGACTGGCTGGTTGGTGTTCCATGGAAGATGGAGACCGAAGAGAAACTCGATTTGAAATCGGCGCAGAAGATCCTCGATGAGGACCACTATGGGTTGGAAAAGGTCAAGGAGCGCATCCTCGAATATTTGGCTGTTCACACTTTGACGGAGAAGATGCGCGGACCCATTCTCTGTTTTACCGGACCGCCGGGTACGGGCAAGACCTCGATCGGTAAATCAATCGCCCGGTCGCTCGATCGCAAGTTTATCCGGATGTCGCTCGGAGGCGTGCGCGACGAGGCTGAGATCCGCGGACATCGGCGGACGTACGTAGGCGCTTTGCCGGGCCGGATAATCCAGCAGATCGTCCGGGTCGGTACCCGGAACCCTGTTTTCATGATGGATGAGATCGACAAGGTCGGCGCCGACTTTCGGGGCGATCCGACATCAGCATTATTAGAGGTGCTCGATCCTGAGCAGAACAATGAGTTCAGCGACCATTATCTGGAGGTTCCGGCCGACCTTTCCAATATCATGTTCATCACGACCGCCAATTTATTAGACCCGATACCGCCGGCGCTGCGCGATAGGATGGAAGTCATTCACTTCCCCGGTTATACCGAAGAAGAGAAGGTGCAGATCGCTCGCAATTACTTGGTGCCCAAGCAGACCAAAGAACATGGCTTGGGAAAAACGCATCTGAAGATCACTGACGATGGGCTGCAGAACATCATTCGGGAGCATACGCGCGAGGCCGGAGTGCGTAACCTTGAGCGTAAGATAGCGGCGATCTGCCGTCAGACGGCGCGGCGCATCGTCGAGGGTAAGACCGAGTCCGTCAAGGCGAATGCGAAAAACATGCATGAATTTCTCGGGCCGGCGCAGTTTAGTTTCGGGATGGCCGAGGAGAAAGACGCGATCGGTTTGGCGACCGGCTTGGCTTGGACGGAGGTCGGCGGCGATGTGATGTCCGTTGAAGCCACCGTCCTGCAGGGCAAAGGCGATGTATTGCTCACAGGTCGTTTGGGTGATGTCATGAAGGAGTCAGCCACAGCCGGCGTCAGCTATATCCGTTCGCGGGCCGACGATCTCGGGATCCCACCCGATTTCAATCAAAAGCGGGACATTCACATCCATGTTCCGGGTGGAGCTATACCTAAAGATGGGCCTTCGGCCGGTATCACTATGGCCATCGCTCTTATCTCAGCATTGACAAAGACGCCGGTCAATCGCGAAGTCGGGATGACCGGGGAGATCACGCTTCGCGGGCGGGTCCTCCCTATCGGCGGAGTTAAAGAGAAGATGCTGGCTGCGCACCGTGCGGGCCTGCGAGAGATCATTCTGCCCTCTGAGAATGAAAAGGACCTGGAGCTGGTGCCGAAGAAGGTGCGTTCCGAGTTGAAATTCATCTTTGTCGATCATATGGACGATGTCCTCAAGGCCGCGCTGATCACCCCTAAAAAGCGGGCGAAGAAAAGCTCCTGACGCTCTCGTTTTCCAGCTGCCCATGGCGGGTATAAGTTTGCGATAACTTTGCAAAGAGGCGGGCTGGAATCAAATGAAACCGACAGTGGACCAAGAATTGTGCATCGGCGATGGCATCTGTGAAGACCTGAGCCCGGAAGTCTTTGAGCTTCGCGACGACGGTCTCGCTTATGTCATCGACGAAGAACCTGATGAGAGCTTGTGGCCGATGATCAAAGAGGCCGTCAGCGAGTGTCCGACGGACGCTATCGTTCTTGAAAGCTATGGCAGCGATGCGGACGTGGCCGCGTAAAATCAGGTAATAAGAAGGAGCCCCCTCGGGCGTAAGCCGGCCTCGGGGGCTCCAATCAAACAGAAACTAGTTAAGTGCTTTAACTTTCTTCCATGACGATCGCGGAAGTCGGGCACTCTTCGATCGCTTCGTCGATCTTATCTTGCAGGCTAGCATCTGGGTCTTCATTGATGACATAAGCTAGACCGTCATCTCTCAGCTCGAAAACCTCCGGACTGATCTCCTCGCAGATACCGTCACCAATACATTCGTCAGCGATGATCTTTGGTTTCATCGTTCCTCCCACAACATTTTCCGGGCTCGTGCCCAATTCCCTAATTTAATGCCGGATTATATATCAATGTTTCCCTCAAGGCTATGAAAATCCCAATTCCCTTCACTTGCCTGTCCAAAAGGTATAAACTATGCGGTACGCGGCCGCGCCGCGAAGTTCTAGTGGGTCGGCAAAAGGGGGCCACAATGGATCAACAAAAACCGGATGTGTCCAATCAGGTCTACGGCGGGTTCGCCACAGTTCTACGAGTTTTTGTGCTTTTGGCCATCGTTGTCGGTGTCGTTTTGCTGGTTCGCATCATCTACCTGTTCTTTGGGACCCTGCAATCCGCGCCCGGATATGACGCAATCATCTTATTAACCGATCCGCTGGTGGCGCCGTTGAATATGCTGGAGCCCATCAATACCCCGTATGACGGTAGGTTCGACGTCGCCGGGACAGGGGTCCTTCTTGGGGTGATGATCTTGGAATTCATCTTGTCCGGCTTCCGGAACTCGCTCGAGCGGAAGTCCGAGAAGGCCATGATCCAGGCGATAGCCGCCAAGACCCGGGCGACCGAGTCGAGTGCCGGCGACGAGGTGGACGAACCAGCTCTAAAGAAGTAGTTTGCACGTTATACAACACCTCGTGCCCCGGAAGGATAGTATGCCGAGATATCAGCTGGACAAGTGGACTGACCTGTATGCCAATCGGGCTTCCCTGCTCAGGTCCTCGGCCATTCGAGACCTGCTCAGTGTCACCGAGCGAGAAGACATCATCTCTTTGGCCGGCGGCAATCCTTATACCAAAGATTTCAAGATGAATAAGATAGTCGAGGCGACGACCGAGACGATGCTCAGTCACGGGAACGCCGCCTTGCAGTACGGTTCCTCCGAGGGTCAGGTCGGGCTGAAGAAACATATCCGCGCCCTGATGGCCACAGAGAACATCATGGTCGATGGGGAGGACTTTATCGTCACCGGCGGCTCTCAGCAGGGACTTGATATCCTCGGCAAGGTCTTTATCGAGCCGGGCGATGTGGTGCTTATGGAGGCCCCGAGTTACTTGGGCGCGCTTAGCGCTTTCGCCGGCTATGAGCCGCGGATAGTGAGTATTCCTCTCGACGAGCACGGGCTGGTCGTTTCGGAATTGGAGGAGCGCCTTGAAGAACTCGCGGCCGAGGGGATCAAGCCCAAGTTTCTATATACCGTGCCCAACTTTCACAACCCGGCCGGCGTCACTATGAGCTTAGAGCGGCGGCATAGGGTGATAGAGCTCTCGCAGGCGCATCAGTTGCTTCTGATCGAAGACAATCCATACGGGCGCCTCCGGTTCGAGGGTGACGATCTTCCGTCACTTCGAGAACTCGACGAGAACGTCGTCTATTTGAGCACATTCTCGAAGATACTTTCTCCGGGTATTCGTCTCGGTTGGTTGGCGGCGCCGCACCCGATTCTCGAGAAGATCATCTTTGCTAAGCAGGCTGCCGATCTATGTTCGCCGACGTTCACCCAAAGGATAGTCGACGAGTTCTTTAAGCAGAACGACTTGGAGGACTACATCGCCCAGCTGGTCCAGACGTACAGGCGCCGGCGGGATGCGATGTTAGAGAGCTTAGATGAGTTCTTCCCTGATGAAGCGGAATGGACGCGCCCGGAAGGCGGGTTCTTTCTATGGGTGAAGCTCCCTGAATTCATTGACACGACAGAGATGCTGGCCGATGCCATCTCGCAAAAAGTCGCCTTCATTCCCGGGCGCGCTTTCTTCGCCGACGGCCGCGGGGCCAACTTCATGAGGTTGGCTTTTTGCTTTCCGAACGAGGAAGAGATCCACGAAGGTATCCGGCGCCTGTCGGACGTTGTCAAGGATCAGATTACCCTTTACCATTCGGTTGCCGGAAATCTGAAGCTCAAGAGCGAGTAGCGAGGTAGAATAGTGGGAAAGAAAGTCGCGGTCTTGATGGGAGGCCGTTCGCTCGAAAGGGAAGTTTCTCTCAAAAGCGGGCATCGCGTCTGCGAAGCGCTGGCCGCCAAGGGCTACGAGCAGTTCTCTTTGGATATCGATGAGCGGATGGTCGACAATCTGGTCGCCGCCGACCCCGATGTCGCTTACATTGCTCTACACGGCAAGTATGGCGAAGACGGGACGGTCCAAGGCCTGCTGGAATTGCTAGGCATTCCATATACGGGACCTGGAGTCTATGCCAATATCGTCAGTTTCGACAAAGTTCTGGCTAAGGAGATCCTGGTCCGTCATTCAATACCTACGCCCCGCTGGCTCACTTTGAGCGCCGCCTCATTCAAGGAGATGGGAGCTGCCGGCGCTCTCAATAAAGCGATCGACCTTTTGGGGTTACCGATGGTCGTCAAGCCGGCTGGCCAAGGCTCGGCGCTCGGGATCAAGATCGTCCACAAAGCCGAGGACTTACCAAAAGCGTTGATCGGGGCCTTAAGTTACGATGATAAGGTCCTGCTGGAGCAGTATATCGACGGGGTCGAGTTGACCGTCAGCATCCTAGGCAACGAGCCCGCGGTCGCATTGCCGGTCATTGAGATCGTCACGCAAAAAGAGTTCTTTGATTTCGAATCGATGTATCGGATGGGCGCGACCGATTATTTCGTACCGGCCCGGTTGACGGAAGAAGAGGCCGAGGCGGTCAAGTCCCTCTCATTGAGCGTCCATGAGGCCCTCGGTTGCCGGGATGTCTCCCGGATCGATCTGATCATGGCGGAAGGCACGCCATATGTGCTCGAGCTGAATACCAGCCCGGGTATGACGGAAACAAGTCTCCTGCCGATGGCGGCCGCCGCCGCCGGCATCGCCTTTGATGACCTCGTCGATCAGCTGGTACAGACCGCGCTTGAGCGCTAATCGGCGGTTGGCTTTTCCCGCCACTAACAGCTAATATACAATTTGGTTACAAAGCTCTTCTATCGCACTTGGAGGTGCTACTCATGAGCAACAGATTTTCCGTTTTTTTGACCGGTGGTCTTGTCGGTCTCGCAGTCGGGGTGCTTTTCGCTCCGCGCCCGGGCCAGGAGACGCGGGATGAATTAAGAAAGAGGGCCGACGATCTGATCGATCAAGGACGCGGGTCCTATGAGGTCCAGCGCGAGCGGGTTCTAGAGGCCGTCGATGTCGGCAGAGAAACCGCCCTCGAACGGACCGAGAACCTTAAGGTGAAGATCAACGAGACCAAAGATAAGCTCAAGGCCCAGGTCGATGCCGCCGCGGAATCCGCGCGCGAGAAGATGAACGCCGCTGCCGACAAGGTCACCGACATCAAAGAAGTCGTTAGCGACGAGCCGAAGGCCGAACCTCAAGAATAGAGCGTTACCCCAGCTAGCATAGGCTGTCTAGCTTGACGGAACAAGGCGCGCCTGCCACAATCTTGTGTGACTATAGCGGGTCGTGACCCGCCCTTAGGCGCGTGGTATTTTGTTTCATAAGGCAGTGCAATCCATA
>DAOUYN010000029.1 GCA_030666075.1 Actinomycetes bacterium
CTCACCGCTGGGGAGCCGTCGATCATCCGAACGAGCGCAAGATACATGCCGAGCCCATTCCGCGCCTCGGCGGAGTGGCCATCTGGTTGGGCTTTCTCGTCGCGCTCTCATCATTCATCCTCTTCCAGCGGGTCTTTCCCGACGATGTCATCAATCTCGATATCGGTCTCGAACTTTGGGGATTTCTCGCCGGGGGCGCCATCATCATCGCCGTCGGGGTCATCGACGACATGGTCGGACTGACACCCTTTGTGAAGCTGGCGGGGCAGGCTGCCGCGGCCGCCGCTCTGGTCGCGTCCGGTGTTCGCATGGAGTTTATCGGCAATCCGTTCGGCCCGCCCGGCAGCCTGTTTTACCTGGGTAATATCGGTATTTTCTTGACCCTCTTTTGGGTCGTGGCCTTCACTAATATAGTCAATTTTATTGATGGACTCGATGGGTTGGCCGCCGGCATTTCGGTCATCGCGGGCCTGACTTTTTTTGCTTTCGGATTGCAGACCGGCCAGACGGGGATTGCTTTGATGTCTCTGGCCCTCGCCGGGTCGGCACTCGGGTTTTTGCGCGACAATTTCTATCCGGCCAAGATATTCATGGGCGATTCCGGCTCTATGTTCCTAGGGTTCTGCTTCGGAGCGCTCACGGTTGAAGGGGTAATGAAGAGTATCGCCGCTGTCGCCCTGTTTGCGCCGTTGGTCATCATGGCTATCCCCATCCTGGACGCTGCTTTGGCTATTTTGCGCCGTTATCGTAACAACCAACCGGTGACACAGGCCGACCGCGACCATCTTCACCACCGGTTGTTGCGCCGGGGGCTCAGCCATCGCCAGACAGTGTTGTTGATATACGCTTGGAGCGCCGCTCTTTCGGCGCTGGGACTGACGTTCAAGGTCCTCCCGTCTTTTCAGAAGTACCTGATTATCGTCGTCGGGCTCTTTATGACATTCCTTTTTGCGGAAGTGGTCGGCTTCTTCGACTCGGGCGAAGAAGAGCCCGTGACAGAGCCCGCGAAGGAGGTCGACCGGACGTGAAGGACGCCGGCGTCGTGGCGCCGCGAGGTCACCTTTATTTTCAGAAACGGTTATGTTACAGTGATTCGGGCTTTCCAACGGAAGGCGTAGTGGGGACAGGCAAAACCCCACGTAAAAGGGGTTCTTTTTAGTTTCCTGAAGGGGTAGAAAAACCTATGAAGAAAAAGGAACCCTCGCCTTGGAAAGACGTCGGAGACGCCGGCACTATGGGCATCGAAATGGCCGTGTCGGTATTCCTTTTTGCCGGTATCGGTTTTTGGCTCGACGGGCGTTTCGACACATCGCCCATTTTGACGGTTATCGGAGGCGTTCTTGGCTTGGCCGCGGGTTTGCGCCGCGTCTATTATTTGATGGTCAAGAAGCCGGAAGATCAATAAACGACGAGGGTTGGTTTCTTGGATTTGCAGAGTCTTTTCTCCGTAGCGGCCGGGTTGATCGCCACCGCAGTTTACTTTTACCTTTATAACAAGTCTTTTGATATCTCGCGGAGGTTGCCGACTGGCGCCGCCCAAGGGTTATTGATATTCGGTTATCTCGTGCGGCTGGCGGCAGTCGGGCTCATACTTCTTGGCGCCGTCTACGTAGCCGGGCTGAACACACTCCCTGTTGGGGTCGCTTTTATGGTTTCCTTTACCGGGGTCTTTATCTATACTCAGGGCCGGGCTGTCCGTCACCTTATGACAGGCCGGCTGTCGGATCGGAAGGAGTAGTTCTTGGACGCCATTACGGAAATCATGCACCACATCAAAGAGCCGGCCACTTATCTGCATTTGGAGCTTTTAGGGGTCGATATTTCAATCACCAAGGCGGTGCTCTTCCTCTTTATCTCCTCGTTTCTGGTTTTTCTGATGGTCTGGTTGCCTAGTCGCCGGGCCACGCTGGTCCCCACCAAGGGTCAGGGCCTGATGGAATCATTGCTTGAGTTCGTCCAAGACGGAATGATCAAGGAAGTCATGGGCGAGAAAGGCATGAAGTACTTTCCGTTCGTGGCGACACTCTTTCTTTTCGTTCTTGTTTCCAACCTTCTCGGCCTGATACCAGGGTCATATACGGTCACTTCGCAGACGGGGACGGCCTGGGGCTGGGCTCTGATGGTCCTAGTTATTTTTGTCTATGTCGGTGTCCGTGAAAATGGCCTGTTCGGCTACTTGAAGTCATGGATACCTTCGGGGACGCCTCTGCCGCTCATGCCTGTACTGTTCATCCTCGAGGGCTTTAGTAACTTGATCATCCGCCCCTTTTCGCTGGGGATTCGGCTCTTCGCCAATATGTTGGCCGGCCACATGGTCATAGCTCTCTTCTTGAGCTTTGCATTGACAGGTTCGTTGTTTATCAAGCCTCTGGCGTTTGGGTTCGTACTTATCATGTACGCGTTCGAGGTTTTCGTCGCTTTCTTACAGGCTTATATCTATGCGATCTTGACGGCTATCTATATAGGCGGTGCGTTCGAAGAGCACTAGATCACTTAGCACCAAGGTGCTTGAAGTTGATAAGGTTTAAGAGTTTTCAATCAAAGTAAGCTGAGAGGAGGATAAATGGCAGCAGAAGCAGTGGAAATAATAACGCAGGCACAAGGGATGAAGCAGGGAATGGCTCTCTTGGGTATTGGTGTCGCGATGGGTGCAGGCGTCGTCGGGCCGGGTGTTGGTATCGGTATTATCGTCGGTAAGGCGATCGAGGGTATGGCCCGCCAGCCGGAGACGGCCGGAATGGTTCGTACCACTATGTTCATTGGTATCGCTTTCGCGGAGGCCTTGGCTCTTTACGCCATGGTATTCGCGTTTATTTTGCTTGGCTACGCTGGAGAAGCGGGCTAGAGCCTCGGAGGTTCTTTCGTATGGAACTATTATTACCAAAAGTATTTACCGGCCAGTTGTTCTGGTCATGGGTCTCGTTTTTGATCCTGTTTTTCGCGCTCTCCAAGGTGGCGTTCCCGCCGATCATGAATATGCTCCAGGAGCGCAGCGATTCCATCCGAGATTCGCTCGACGCCGCTGAGAACACACGTGTAGAAGCGGCCACCATGCTCGAAGACTACAAAAAGCAGATCGCCGAAGCTCGCCAGGAGGCCCAGAAGATCATTGAAGAGGGCCGCAAGCTGGGCGAGAACATGAAGGCGGAGATCGCCCAGAAGGCGCGCGAGGAAGCGGAGCAGTCGATGACCCGCGCCGTTGCCGATATCGAGCGCGAGAAGGAGCTGGCCGTGGCCGAGCTTCAAGGGCGCATCGCCGACTTGACCATCAATGCCGCGTCACGTGTAGTCGGAGCTGAACTCGAGAAGAACGGGCACGAGCAGTTGATCGAGCAGTATCTGTCAGAAGCAGGTAGTTTGCGTGAAAACTAATCCCGGTGACGGTCGTCTAGAAGAGACGCCGCAAGACGCAAAAGTCGGTGCCGTACGTGTAGCACCCGATATAGATGCCTTTGCCGGCTCGCTGGTCGAGCTGGCCAAGATCGACGAGGGACTCGATATCGTCGACCGCGATCTCAGGCTCGTTAAAGAGACCGTCGCGGGGCACATGGACCTGAAGAAGACATTGGCAGACACCGGCGTTGCTCTCGAGCAAAAGCAGGCTGTCATCAGGGAGCTCTTTCACAACAAGGTGTCGGAGACGACCCAGCACTTTCTTCAGATGTTGATCGGCCTCGGCCGCTTTGAAGCCGTACCGGATATTGCTCAGGCTTTTGCCCAGCGCCTAGAGGCCGAAGAGAACAAAGTCATCGCTGAGGTGACGACTGCCGTTGCGATCGACGCGAAATTCTCCCGTCGCTTGGCGACCAAGCTTTCAGAGATGGCGGGGCGCGAGGTTACAATCCGCTCCACCGTAGATGCCGACCTTATCGGCGGCATAGTCGTGCGGATCGGCGGCAAGTTAGTCGACGCCAGCGTCCGCAATCAACTGACACGGATGCGCGAACAAATGTTGACAGATATGAGAGGTAAGTAGGATGCAGAATTCGATCGATACCGCTGCCATCGATGCCATTCTTAAGGCCCAGATCGAGGAGTTTGCGGCCGAGATAGACGTCGTCGAGGAAGGTACGGTGCTGGAGCTTGGCGACGGTATCGCCCGCGTCAAGGGTCTGCCGGGTGCTATGGCCGACGAGCTGCTCTCTTTTCCGGGTGGTCTGTACGGTATGGCCTTGAACCTAGAGGAAAATGAGATCGGCGTGGTCCTTATGGGCGACACCAGGGCCGTCAAAGAGGGCGACCCGGTCAAGTGCACAGGGACGATCGTGCAAGTGCCTGTCGGGGAAGAGATGGTCGGCCGAGTCGTCGACGCGCTCGGACAGCCGATAGACGGCAAGGGCCCGATCAACGCTAAACAGTTTCGGCCCGTTGAATGGAAAGCGCCGGGTATCGTCGACCGCAAGCCGGTCGCCGAGCCGATGCAGACCGGTATCAAATCCGTCGACGCGATGATCCCTATCGGGCGCGGACAGCGCGAGCTGATAATCGGCGATCGCCAGACCGGCAAGACCGCCATCGCGATCGACACTATAATTAATCAAAAGGGCGGCGACGTTATTTGCGTCTATGTCGCCATCGGCCAGAAGGCATCAACAGTCGCGCAGGTAGAAAAGCTCCTGCGGGAGCATGGGGCGATGGACTATACGATCATCGTTTCAGCCTCGGCCAGTACGCCGGCGCCGCTGCAGTTTCTCGCTCCGTACGCCGGGTGCGCCATGGGCGAGCATTTTAAGTACAACGGCGGCCATGTCCTCTGTGTCTATGATGATCTATCGAAGCACGCGCAAGCCTACCGTCAGGTCTCGCTCTTGCTCCGGAGACCGCCGGGCCGCGAGGCTTACCCGGGCGATGTTTTCTACCTTCACTCCCGGTTGCTCGAGCGGGCGGCCAAGCTCAGCGATGAACTTGGCGGCGGTTCTTTGACCGCCTTGCCCATCGTCGAGACCCAGGCTGGAGACGTCTCCGCCTATATCCCGACCAATGTCATTTCCATCACTGACGGCCAGATCTACCTTGAGAGCGATCTCTTCAACGCCGGCGTCAGGCCGGCCATCAATGTCGGTATCTCCGTCTCCCGAGTCGGCGGCAACGCCCAGATCAAGGCGATGAAGAAAGTCGCCGGCCGCCTCCGTCTCGACCTGGCCCAATTTCGTGAGCTGGAGGCTTTCGCCCAGTTCGGCAGCGAGCTCGACAAAGCGACGCAGTCGCAGTTGGCTCGTGGCGAGCGGGTAGTCGAGGTCCTAAAGCAGGGCCAATACGTGCCGGTTCCTGTCGAGCACCAGGTCGTCTCCATCTACGCGGCCGTCAACGGCTATTTAGACGACATCGCGGTCGAGAAGGTCGGCGAGTTCGAAGCAGCCTTTGTCCAGTATGTCCAGGGCTCTGCCCCGGAGATCATTAAGGCATTAGAGACGGAGAAGACCCTGACGGACGAGATGGAGCAAAAACTCATCTCGGCCATCGAGGAGTTCAAGAAATCATTCGGTGGATAATTAGTGTCAAAGACAAGTGAAATACGCCGGCGCCTGAAAAGCGTCGATAATACCAAGCAGATAACGAAGACCATGGAGATGGTCGCGGCCGCTAAGATCCGCAAGGCCCAAGAGCGGATAGAGCAGGCGCGCCCCTACGCCCTCCAGATGATGGACGTGCTGGCCAATGTCGCCCAGCACGTCCAGGTCTCTTCCCATCCGCTCCTGGAAACTCGGGAGCCGTCGAAGCGGACAGTTATCGTGGCGGTCACCTCGGATAGGGGTCTGTGCGGTGCGGCCAATGCCAATATCCTGCGCCGCTCCGATAACCTGGCTACCGCCGAACGCGAGGCCGGAGCGCAGGTGGACATTTTCGCGATCGGGCGCAAGGCCATTAATTATTTCCGCTATGTCGAGGCGAATATTCTCGATGAGCGTCGGGAGATCAGCGACAATCCCAAGTTCAGTGATGCCAAATCAATTGGCGCTCAACTGATCGAACTTTACCAAAAGAAAGAAGTCGATAAAGTCGTCGTCATCTTCAACCACTTTAAATCGGCCATGGAGCAGACACCTGTTGAGCATGTCCTGCTCCCGATCAAGCGGGACGCGGTCGAAGACGAGGAGTCCGGCGGCGCGACCGCGGAATACGAGTTCGAACCCGGCAATGAAGAAGTGCTGGGGCGGCTTTTGCCGACCTATATAGAGGCCCTGATCTACCGGGCGCTGTTGGAGTCGTCGGCGAGCGAGCATGGGGCCAGGCGGACTGCGATGAAAGCAGCCACCGACAATGCCACAGAGATGATCGGCCTTTTGACGCGCTCCTTTAACAGGGCGCGACAGGCCGCGATCACACAAGAAATAGCTGAGATAGTCGGCGGGGCTGAAGCCCTGGTCGAGGCGGACTAGAGGTCCGGCCGAATTCTAGAGGAGAGGTATAGATGAGCACAGCTACTACACAGAATATCGGCAAGGTGGTGCAGATCATCGGGCCGGTCATAGATGCCGAGTTCGACGCCGACAGCATGCCGGCGATCTACAACGCCCTGAAGGTATCAGCAACGACCGAAGCGGGTCAGATCGAGCTGGTAGCCGAAGTGCAGCAGCACCTGAAGGGTAACCGGGTCCGCGCCGTGTCCATGTCTTCAACCGATGGCCTGATCCGGGGAACCGATGTCATCGATACCGGAGAGCCGATCACCGTTCCGGTGGGCGAGGCTTGCCTTGGACGTATTTTTAACGTCCTCGGCGAGACGATCGACCACGGCGCGCCGGTAACGACCAAAGAGCGCTACCCCATCCATCGTCCGGCGCCGGGCTTCGATGAGCTCGATCCGACGACCCAGATCTTCGAGACCGGCATCAAGGTCATCGATCTGCTCGCCCCATATGTTAAGGGCGGCAAGACCGGGCTCTTCGGCGGCGCCGGTGTAGGCAAGACGGTCACGATCATGGAACTTATCAATAATATCGCCACCAAGCACGGTGGCTACTCTGTCTTCAGTGGGGTCGGCGAACGGACCCGCGAGGGTAACGATCTCTACCTGGAGATGAAGGAGTCCGGCGTCCTCGAAAAGACGGCCCTGGTCTACGGACAGATGAACGAGCCGCCTGGGGCGCGTTTGCGCGTCGGGCTCTCAGGTCTGACGATGGCCGAGTATTTTCGTGACCAAGGCCAGGACGTTCTCTACTTCGTCGATAATATCTTCCGGTTCACACAGGCCGGCTCTGAGGTCTCGGCGCTGCTAGGCCGGCTGCCGTCGGCCGTCGGTTATCAGCCGACACTCGGTACCGAGATGGGCGAGCTGCAGGAACGGATCACTTCGACTAAGAAAGGTTCGGTCACTTCGGTCCAGGCCATCTATGTTCCGGCCGATGATCTGACCGATCCGGCTCCCGCGACCGCTTTCTCCCATCTTGACGCCACGACCGTTCTGTCTCGGCAGATCGCTGAGCTGGGCATCTATCTGGCCGTCGATCCGCTCGACTCGAGTTCGCGCGTGCTTGATCCGCAGTACATCGGAGATGAGCACTATTCCGTGGCCACCGCGGTCCAGGAGATACTTCAGAAATACAAGGACCTGCAAGACATCATCGCCATCCTCGGCATGGATGAGCTTTCGGAAGAAGATAAACTGACCGTCATGCGGGCCCGTAAGATACAGAAGTTCTTGTCGCAGCCGTTCTTCGTCGCCGAGCAGTTCACCGGCACGCCGGGCCGCTACGTGACCCTGGCCGATACCATCCGGTCTTTCAAAGCGCTCGTCGAGGGCAAGCACGATGATCTGCCGGAGCAGGCTTTCTCTTACGTCGGCACGATAGACGAGGCCGTCGAACGCGGCGAGAAACTGGCCAAGGAAGGTAGCTAGTAGTATGTCCGAACGTAAACTGCGGTGTGAAGTCATCACGCCGGAGAAGATACTGTATAGCGGAGAAGTCGATATGGTGGTCGCCCCCGGTGTCGGTGGCGAGCTCGGGA
>DAOUYN010000197.1 GCA_030666075.1 Actinomycetes bacterium
AGTCGCTAAACGAGCTCGATCTGATCTTTGCCAATGATGCGGGGCGGCCGATAGACGCAGACAACATGATCAAGCGCGATTTTCATCCGACGCTTAAGCGCGCCGGGCTCCAGCGAATCCGCTTTCACGATCTGCGGCACAGTTTCGCCACTCTCTTGATCCATCAAGGGGAGAACATTAAGTACGTAAGCGCCCAACTTGGTCATGCCTCAACACAGATTACCGTTGACCGCTACGGCCACTTGCTGCCCGAAGTCCACAGCGGAGCAGGCGAGCGCTTAGAGAAGACAGTGTTCGGGAATAGTTTCCTTAGCAATCCATTAGCAAAATGCCAATTATCAGCTTCAACAACATAACCTTAAAAACAAAAAAGGCCCTCTGGCCAGGGCCTTTTCATCGTAGCGGGGATAGGATTTGAACCTATGACCTTCGGGTTATGAGCCCGACGAGCTACCAGACTGCTCCACCCCGCGTCGCGTTTATGTAATATATCACAGAGTGGACAATTTACAACATGAGAAGGACAAAGAATGGAAGAGTTAAGAGCGGCCGCACTTAACAAAGCGCAAGCACTGGGCGCAAGCTACGCCGATGTCAGGGTCGTCGAGAAAAAAACCGAGTCTATCGGGGTCAAGAATGGTGAAGTCGAGTCGCTGACCACCGGCGAAAATGCCGGGTTCGGCGTGCGTGTGCTCTTTGGCGGAGCCTGGGGGTTCGCGTGTAGCAACCGACTCGATATCAACGAGGCTATCCGGGTAACGGAAACAGCCGTGGAGGTGGCGGTGGCAGCTGCTGCCACGCTGGCTCAGCCAGTGAAGCTGACGCCCGTGACGGCCGTGCGCGACCAGTATATCAGTGGCTTTGAGACCGATCCCTTTTCAGTCCCTCTGAAAGATAAAATAGACCTATTGCTGACCGCCGATCGGATCATGCGCGAAGACGCCAAGGTCGCCGTAGCCAGCGGCAGCATCTTTACTCAACGCGAGCAGAGCCATTTTTCTTCATCTGAAGGCGCCGACATATTTCAAGACATCATCGAGACCGGGGCCGGCATCTCGGCTACGGCTATCGAGGGAGACATCGTCGAGCGGCGCTCTTACCCCAACTCCATGGGCGGCCAGAGCGGCACGCGCGGTTGGGAGCTGATCGAGGAGATGGCGCTGGCGGACAACGCCGGGGCCGTGCGCGATGGAGCGGTGGCCCTGCTGAGTGCCCCTGTCTGCCCGTCCGGACTGAAGACTGTCATCATCGACGGCCCGCAACTGGCGCTCCAAGTCCACGAGTCTATCGGCCACCCCATAGAACTCGACCGGATACTCGGGATGGAGGCCAGTTTTGCCGGGACCAGCTTCGTCGAGCCGTCGATGCTGGGAAACTATAAGTACGGGTCGGACATCGTCAATGTGACCGCCGATGCCACTATCCCAGGCGCGCTCGGGACCTTCGGGTACGACGATGAAGGTGTCCCCGCCCAGCGTACGGATATCATCAAGAACGGTATCCTGACCGGCGTTCTAAGTTCGCGCGAAACGGCCGCTGAGATATCACAAACGAGCAACGGCACCGCGCGGGCCGATGGCTGGAACCGGATCCCGCTGATAAGGATGACCAACATCAATCTGTTGCCGGGAACATGGACGCTCGAAGACCTCATCGCCAATACGGATGATGGTCTCCTGCTGGGCACGAACAAAAGCTGGAGTATCGACGACAAACGGATCAATTTCCAGTTCGCGACCGAAGCGGCCTGGGAAATAAAGAACGGCAAATTAGGTCAGCTCTACCGCAGCCCTAACTATACTGGCATCACTCAGGAGTTTTGGAACTCATGCGATGCGATCTGCGACGCCGACCACTGGCAGGTCTGGGGGACGCCAAACTGCGGTAAGGGTGAGCCGATGCAGATAGCCCACGTGGCCCACGGCGTGTCGCCGGCACGGTTTCGAAACGTCCAAGTGGGGGTGGGTCGATGAGCGAGCGTCAAGAGTTTATCGAGGCCATCGAGAAAGCACTGCGGTCTTCGCAAGCCGACGAGACGGAGATCCTGGCTTTTCGGACCGACAGCGGGCTGACGCGGGTAGCGAACTCTCAAATACACCAAAACGTGACCGAGCGGAACAGCGCCATCTCTGTTCGGGCGATAGTCGATAAACGGATCGGGACAGCCAGCACCAACCGCCCGCAGACTGAGGCGATAGCGGCCGCGGTCGAAGCGGCGACGGCCAACGCCCGCGTCTCGCCAAGAGTCGAGGAGTGGCCCGGCTTACCCCATACTTCCGCGACCATTGATGACAGCGTGGCTGAAACGACCGGCGCCTGTACGCCGGGGAAACGGGCGGAACTCGTTCAGGAAGCATTGACGGCGGCCAAGAACAGCAAGTTGACTATGGCGGGGGCGCTGGAAACCGGGAAGACCGAGATATATATCGCCAATAACCATGGCCCGGTTAGCGTTTCGTCAACGTCGGGGGTCGACGTCAGCATGGTACTGATGGCGCTCGACAGCTCCGGCTACGCGGCTTGGGTCGGACGCGATCTCGACGGCTTGCGGATGGCCGGACTGGCCGAGACAGCTGCGGCCAAGGCGGAGCTGGGACGCCGACCGGAAGACCTGGAGCCAGGCGCCTATACGGTGATCTTAGAGCCCGCAGCGGTGGCGGATATGCTCTCGTTCTTTGGCTATTTGGGCTTAGGCGCCCTTTCGGTACAGGAGCACCGGAGCTTCATGACAGACAAGTTCGGCGAGCAGCTCATCAGCGAAAAAATAACGCTCTGGGACGACGGGCGCGATCCGCGAACGCTCGGGGCGCCCTTCGACTTCGAGGGCGTACCTAAGGAAAAGGTCGTCTTCTT
>DAOUYN010000064.1 GCA_030666075.1 Actinomycetes bacterium
TGTCGAGCGGGTCTATTCGTTCCATGCGATTCTCCAGCCGCCGAGAAATCGAGCCATCGATGTACTCGACCGACGGATACTCTTTAACCAATAACCTCTGCACTGTTGCTGCCATGTCGCTTCTCCTATCTACCGGCTTCTAAGCCCGCCATATCGGTGGTCCTGAAGTCCCGGTCATGCCAAAGAACGAACGTATGTTCGCATTATAGCTGATAGCTAGAACGTGTCAACCGTTTCAGTGAATTCCGCTGCCTTTCTTGACGAGATGTTAGAAAAAGACAATACTATGTTATGAATAGATAACAATGAGTTAGAAATCACGAACATGAAGGAGGAATGATGGAAGGACAAAAGAGGTTTTACCTGGAGGGCATAACCAAGGGAGGTGTGGAAAAATGAATGATACCACCCGAACCGCACTAAAAGCCGCCGCTGTGTCGCTGCTGATCTTGACGATGGCCCTCCTCGGATACACCCTGTGGGCCAGAGGCAAGGTTGTCGAGAGCGGGACAGCCATGGGAATCGTCATAGCTCTAGTGGTATTTGCTGCTTTTGCGCTGCGCAACGTGGCCAAGAGCGCGCGCCAGGGACTGCCGCTGGAAGATGAGTTCACAAAACGCGCCAAGGCCTCGGCGGCCTCCTTCGCTTTCTACGCATCATTATATTTGTGGCTCGCGTTAATGTACTTCGAAGACTACTTGCCGGAGCACCGCCTGCCGGGCCTGGCCATCTTGGGCAGTGCCCTCATCTTCGGCCTTCGATACCTCTACCTAGTTAAAAGAGGGCGTGTCGATTGAAGACCCGGATCAAAGAATTACGGGCCCGCTATGACCTGACACAAGAAGACTTAGCCAGGAAAGTCGGGGTGCGTCGGGAAACGATCCTTTTTCTAGAGAAGGGAAAGTACAATCCATCTCTAAAGCTCGCGCATGATGTCGCCCAAGCTCTGGAGACGACGATCGATGAGCTTTTCTTCTTCGAGGGCGACCCGAGATGATACCTAGGCGCGTCAAAGTGGTAGAGATTAGAGGATGGCTGAACCGGCAAGACAACCAGAACCAGACAAAAAGCCGCCTGGGGGATTCAAGGAACCTCGGGGCGGCTTCGCGACTGCCCGGCCGAAGTTGGCGCGCAGCGGGTACGGTCTCTGGGGCTTCATTTTTGGGCTGTTCTCAACGACCACTCTGGTCCTCCCGCTCTTAGTCACACTTGTGTCCGGTCCGACCAGTGCCGTCGAACTACTGACTCGGACACAGAGCCTCATGGTCTCATTCAGTATTATCGCCATCATACTGGGCGCTATCGGGATCTCACAGATAAGAAGGGGCCTGCGCCGCGGGATGGGCCTGACCGTCTTCGGCCTGGTTCTCGGCCTTATCGGTCTGCTCTCCTTCATCCTCGAAGCCACGGCTCTCGCCTCTCGATAGGCCCCCTCTAGTGGGACAAAAGCCGGGGGGAGAAAGCACATCGGATCGCCCCCAGATCAGATAGAGGCTCCCTGTCATCGGGGTTAGCTCAACCGCGAAGACGTCTTTGCGCAAGTTCAAGACGGCCTGGTTGAAGCCGGCTTGATCGGCGCGCTGTTGATACCCATTTCCCTGGTTCTTCGTGCGAAAAGAAGGCTGCGTTTGGTGTCTCGACCTGCCATTAGCTGCGGTCGAGAAAACGGGTAGATATGCTAATATAAAATCAGTTTTAATTGTATCGAACAACGATCTGCGAGGAGGTGAGTCAGTTGTTCTCCAAAATGAAATATTTCTTCATTTACTGCTACGAGGCCACTGAGAAGATGGAAGAGAAGGCCGTCAAATTCGAGGTGGAACGCGAAAAACGGATGGAAACTTTCAGGGCCGAAAGAGAAGCGGCCCACGATCAGGCCCGGGCCCACATGGAAGATGTTAAAAGCGAGGTCCATGCGCATGTCAAAGAGACGCTCAACACTATAGGCGTAGCGACCAATGATGAGGTCGACGAGATCAAAACGCTCCTGACCGACCTGACAAGAAAAGTCGACGACCTAGCAAAATGAGCAAATCGACCCGGTTCGACCGTCGGCGAAGGATCCGGGTCTTCACCCGGCTCTTTGTCGGCATAACTTGGGACTTTTGGAAAGAGTCGCGGATCGCCAGAAAGCAAGGCATGGCTATCGCGCGTGAGCGGATGTCCGCCAGACACCGCCGACGAGCGATCCAGTTCAGCGAAGTCTCTCTGGAGATGGGCGGAGTCCTCATCAAGCTCGGACAGTTCTTTAGCACTCGCGTCGATGTCATGCCGGCGGAGTATATCGAAGAACTGTCGAAGCTACAGGATACGGTGCCTCCAGTCCCCTTCGACGAAGTCCGGGCGGTCATCGAAAGCGAGTTCGGCCGCCCGCTAGAGGAGACATTCCCTGACTTCGAGCGGGAAGCGCTGGCGGCCGCATCGTTGTCCCAAGTACATCTCGCCGCCTTGCCAAACGGCCAAAGAGTGGCTGTCAAAGTGCAGCGACCGGATATTGGCCAATTGGCCAATATCGATCTCGCGACCTTCGGTTATTTGATGGATGGGCTCCACCGCTTCACCAGGTTCGGCCGCCAGGTGGATATCCCCATGGTCGTGGATGAGTTCGTTCGCACTATCGGAGATGAATTGGACTTCCTGCGCGAGGCCGAGAACGCCGAGCGGATCAGAGAGTCCTTCGCTGACAATGAGCGTGTCTACGTGCCCTTAGTCTACTCGGATTACACCTCGACCAAAGTCCTGACTTTGGAAGCGATCTCGGGAGTGAAGGTGTCGGACTACAAGGCCATGGAGGCAGCCGGGATCGACCGAGTCGAGACAGCCCAGATCATCATCGACGCCTACCTCAAGCAAGTCCTTGAAGACGGCTTTTTCCACGCGGACCCTCATCCCGGCAATCTCTTCGTCAATCCAGGCCCGGTCGTCACTTTCGTCGATTTCGGCATGGTCGGAGAGATCACTCCGCCAATGAAAGATGCTTTCAGAAACGCGATCATCGGCGTCGCCCAGCGCGATTCGCAGCAGGTCATCAATGCTTTGCGGGAATTGCGTTTCGTGCGTGCCGGCGCCGATGTCCGGTCGGTAAAAAATGCCATCGACTGGATGATGGAAAATTACTCCGGCCTGCGGTCCAACTCCCTCAACTTCGCGGAGGTGGAGGAGATCCAAGAAGACATCTTGCGCATCCTTCACGACCAACCGCTGACCATACCGGCGCAATTCGCTTTCTTGGGAAAGACGTTCGGGGCCACCGTGGGCGTAACGACGGGGCTCGATCCCAACATAGATCTGATCGAAGCGACAAAACCATACGTAGCCAAGCTCACCCGCTCGGCTATGAAAGACATCCCGACGCTCATTCTTAACGAAGCCCAGAATCTGGGCCGCCTACTCCTGGCTATCCCTAGGCAGATCCATGACACGCTGGAAACGGCCCAATCGGGCCAGTTGCAGGTCAAGATAGACAGTCGGGAGTTGGTGGAAGCCATCGGCCGCTCCGACCGCCGACGCGGTGTGTGGGCGACGGTCCTCTTTTCGGGTCTCGTATTACTTGGTGGAGCCTGGCTTATCACCCAAGAGTTCCAAGGCCTCGGCTATATCTTCGTAGCTCTGGGATTCATCAGCTTCCTGGCCGGCACCAGCCGGTGATCCGATAGCTAGAGGGCGCAGAGTAAAACGATCGAAAGGCCGCCGGCGAAAGCGGCCTTTCTAGTTTCTAATATAGACCGAGCGCTACTGGCTCGATATCGGCCCTAAATACATTGCTGTCGGAAGCGGGTGGCCATCGGCACACAAGCTCTGACTCGGCGTATAGAACTTGTCTATCCGAATAAACGCGTCATCGTTGTCGATATCAAAAGCCATTAATTTGAGCAGATCTTCAAGTTCAAGTGCGCATATAGTCATCACTGCCTCCTTGCAAATAAAGCGTTAATTACTATCCGTATTTATATCGGCGCGTTGACATAAAGACTTAAACACAACTAGGCAGCGAAGCGGATATAATGGGGTTGGATAAAACCAGGTCGTGATGTATCGTGTGTCGGCCGGTTCAATAGAAGTGTAGATAAAGCCGATGTAATGAGCCGAAAGATGCCGATCGAAAAGGGAAGGCGGGATTTTGCGCCTGCAAAGGCCGATCAACTTATTGCTTTTAGCGACAGTGGTCTTGTTGCCGCTGCTCTGGGCGGCAGCGATGCCCACGCCGGCCCACGCCGGGCCCGACTCTGGGCGAGCGTCCTTTAGCCATCTCACCCGGCCGCTGCTGATCTTGTCCAAAAAGCTTGAGAAGACGCTCTTCCCGAGTGACGAGGCGCCGACGCAAACCGCCCAGTTGAGCGCAGTCAAGATCCGCGTGCGAGGAACAACCGAGACATTGGCCGCGGTGGCTGTCAATAAAACTGAGCCGATCGCCGAGGCCGATAAAAAACCGGCCGAGCCCGCGAAGATAGCGGTCCAGACAGATTATGCCAAAGAGCCCTTACCGACCGGCACGCCCAGGATCAGCATAGGCGCATCCGGGAGATTCATTGCCAAGGCCGGCGGAAAAAAGCTGGAGAGCTTCGAAAAGACCCAGCAACCCGCGGTCGGCTACGCGAATAACCGCTACTATCTAGTAGAGGGGGACCGAACGTTATTCGTCTCCGATGGGCCGATCACATTCGAGCCGGAAGCCTTCGGTACCGCCCTCAGCCTGCCGGGCTACACAGACATGAATTGGAACAATACAGTCAATCTGAACTGGTTTCGGGGTTCGATAGAGATGGTCTATTCATCCGCTTCTCGCCGCCTGTGGGCAGTGAACGAACTATACCTTGAAGACTACCTGCGGGGTATCGCCGAAGCGCAGCATGACGCCTCTGAGGAACACCTAAAGGTGATGGCGATCGTCTCTCGCAGCTATGCCGTCCATCACCTAGCCAATGGCGGACGCCACCCGGGCGAGCCGTTCCAGCTCAAGAATAGCCGTAACGGTAACGGCGACGATCAAGTCTACCGCGGATATATGGCCGAGCAGAGACAGCCCCGTATCGCCCAGGCGGCGGCGGACACTGCCGGCACGGTCGTGACATACGAGGGACGTCCGGTTATCACACCGTACTCTTCCCGTCCAAGCGGCCGGACCCTCGCGCCGGCCGAGGCCGGCTGGACGGTCGATTGGCCCTGGGTCGTCTCCGTGCCGGATCCCGATACGGCCGGCATGACCCAACTCGGCCACGGGGTCGGCCTAAGCGGTTACGGCTCCCGCGCCCGGGCCGAGCGAGGCGAAACAGCCGCTCAAATACTCGCCTATTACTTCCAGGGCACAACATTGGGCCAGGCGGCCACGGCCGGCCAAAAGGTCCGCGTCTCCATCTTCGGCCAATAGAGTTCCAGGGACACGCACCTAACTGGCTACCGGAATTAGGTACGTGTCCCTGGAACTATGAGACCTGCTATCATAAAGCGGTGAGCAAGAAAACTATTCTGATCGACGGAAATAGCCTAGTCTACCGGGCCTTTTACGCTCTGCCAACCTCGTTGACCTTGCAATCTGGCCTGGTGACGAACGCGGTGTATGGTTTTACTTCCATGCTGATCCGCCTGCTCATCGATGAAAAGCCTGATGTAGTAGCGGTCGCCTTTGATACGAAGGAACCGACTTGGCGCCACAAACGCTTTGTTGAATACAAAGCTCATCGCGATGCCACGCCCGATGAACTCATCCCGCAGTTTCCCTTGGTCAAGGAAGTGCTTTCAGCCCTAAAAATACCCGTCTTCGAGCTGCCCGGCTTTGAGGCCGACGACATCCTGGCTACTCTGTCCATTAAGGAGCTTTCCAAGGGCGAGGATGTCTTGGTCGTCACTGGCGACAAGGACGCTTTCCAGCTCGTTTCCGATGACGGGATACGGGTGATGACGACCCGCAAGGGCATCACTGATATTGTCATCTACGACCGGGGGAAGGTGCACGAACGCTACGGGATCACACCCGAACAGGTCCCGGACTTTCTCGGCCTCAAGGGCGACTCGTCCGACAATATCCCCGGCGTTCCGGGGGTCGGCGATAAGACTGCCGCCAAGTTATTGCAGCAATTCGACTCCGTCGAAGGTATCTACAAACACTTTGA